>NZ_JBXPBP010000014.1:0-81499 GCF_056924295.1 Enterococcus sp. LJL128
CCTCGCTCAACGCCTGCCAATCTGCTGCATTATACTTTATATCCAACCTTTTCCTCCTTTTTTAGCCAAAAGGGCGCAGGATATCATTCTGCTGCTTTTGAATTCCTGCCAAACCTTCCGGTGCTGATTTTTTCTGATTAAAATTCGGATGTAAGCGTTCATTTCTTTCACGTTCAAAGCCTGCCATCGCTTCCTGACTTTTCTTCTTTAACAGCTGGTCTGCAGCTACTGAAGTCTCAGAAACGAAGGTGACATACTCCGCTAAACGCTGGTAATGCGTTGCTAGCTCTTCTACACGAACCGAAGAATAGGCTTGAAACAGCTCAACCATCATCTGGCCGTCACCGCCTTCATAATAAGCGCTATTATTCAAAGAAGACAGCTTTCCCGCTGCCTCATTCAATTGCTGCGTAATTTGCTGCAGCTGTGTTACAAGTCCGGAAAGCTCCTCCGGATTAACGGATACGGATGCACTTACCAATTAGACAACCCCCTTTTTCTTGTCTCATCTTCCAGTTCGTAGGTAATCCCTAAGCGGTCAACCAGCCATTTAGTCAACCAGTACTGACTTATTCGTTTTAATTTGCCCTCCTGTAAGCGATAAAGCAATCCGTCAGAAATAAACAGGACAAACTCTACCTTCTTTATTTCTGTTTCTGTCCGTTCAATAGAACCAATCGGCAGAAGATGAGAAATATCTTCCTGCTCCAGCTCAGTCAAATCAATGCGGGCCCTTCTGCTGCGGAAGCCTGCTTCTTCTTCTAAGGGCTCCCGAGCAAAAATTGTAAAATGAACATACAGGTAGCTCAATAGCTCCTCTGGTCTGAACAGCTGGAACAGATAGCCTGTCTCTGTTTTTTCCAGTAGAATGCACTCTTCCAGTAGTGCGATAAAATAACGATTTCCGATAGAAATATATTGTTCAGCATCACCATATTTTTCCACTAACAATGCGAGAAAGAAACCTTCGTCCGTTAACTGTTCTTCTTCATCCAGCAGCTGATGCCTCCTTAACTCCTTTAACCCCTGCTGATGGAATTGTTTTTGATTCATTCGGTAAAAAGTCAGGTCAGGAAAGCCAAACAGCTCATCATGACCCACCGTATCTGTCAGTATGAGCAACGCTTCTTTCGTCAACAGCATTCTTTTCCCTCCTCATATTCCTCTGATTTCTGCCATATCGCCGCTGTCAAAGACCTTACAATCTTCATCCAGCTTTTTTAAGGCACTGTGAAAATCCTGAATCATCTCAGCTACTTCTTCATGATTCTGAGACAAAATATCCAAATACATGGCATATGTATTTTTCGCTTCTCCCTGCCAGCTTGTTGTGCTGCCTGCCAGTGATTTAGCTGCGCTCAGCGCATGCTTAATATCAGCCTTTGCTGACTCCGCCAGCGCCGTTGCCTGTACTAATTCACCTTCTTTAATGATTAATTTTTCCATTGCTTTCCTCCTCTACTATTTACCATTTTGGATTCATAATCTGATTATTTCTATTAAAGAAATCCTGTGTATCAGCTTTACGGTCAGAGGGTGTTGGATTCAGCAGCCTTTGCCGTTCCGCTTCAAAATGCGCATGTTCTCTCGCTTTTTCTGCTTGATACAAGGTGTTATAGTGCTCATATTTTTGTTGAGCAACGG
Source organism: Enterococcus sp. LJL128 (assembly GCF_056924295.1). Classification (NCBI taxonomy): domain Bacteria; kingdom Bacillati; phylum Bacillota; class Bacilli; order Lactobacillales; family Enterococcaceae; genus Enterococcus; species Enterococcus sp. LJL128. The sequence continues at coordinate 1,645 of NZ_JBXPBP010000014.1, forward strand.
TCGTGCCGTTCTTAATACTGCTGTTTCTTCTACTCAATGCATTCAGCAATAGCTGCAGCTCTGAAAATAATTCTTCTGCCTTATTAATTGTCGCCTCATTCGGTGTCCCGCTGCCCTCTGAAACACCAGAAAGACTGCTTTTTGCCTGATTTAAACAATCATTTATCTGTGTTTGCTTCTCTGTATGCTGCTGTTGGAACAAGTCCAGCTCAGTTTTTAGCAGCTGATAGTCGTCTCTCTTCTTTTTATACTCTGCGGTGAGAAACATTGAATCACTCCTTTTTATTTTTCTCCTTTGTCTGTCTAAATGCTTACAATAGTAGTCATTAACCTTTCAATAAAGTACCAACACTACTATCTTTTATTAGAACACAGAGCGGAATCTTACTCTTTGACTTGCTTCAATGCATTTAGATATATAATTATAACAAATAAAATATCAAACAATGTATCAATATTTTAAATTATTATCAAAGAAAATGAGACTTTATTTTTTTATCCCTTGTAAAAAAAACAAAAAATGAGATTTTTTGAAAAAAATTCTGAAACACCCATCTGACTGGCATTTCAGAATTTTAAATTTATACAAAACAAAAAAGACGGGTAGAAGCAGCCGCCACATCCAAGCTGCAGCAAACGCCGCAGACCAAAACAAATCAGAATCCTCCCTTATAGCCTTGTTGCACTAAAAGTATTCCTATTTGTTTTGTTAAAGATGTGATGCTTCTTTCCCCGTCTCTCAGATTATCTGTGATTTAGATAGAACCATCTTCATTTTTGATAGAATCATCCATTGCACGGAACATTTGCTTGTACCGCTCCTCATCTTCCTGATTATCTCTGATGACCTTAGCCAGAGTAAAGGAAGAAGAAATCAATCCCACTGATCCCATCAAGTAGTAGCCTTTTACCATCAAAGGCTCTTTCAATGTGTATAATCCAATCAACATTAATGCCACAAAAAAGGCAAATGACCCCCAGCTCATAAATGAAAAGGCTGGTGTGTTTCGATACGCTTTCTTTTTCATTGTTCTCTCCTTTTAAATAATGTTACCAAATTAGTATAACATTACTAACAAAAGAAGAACAGTTATTTTTTTATTAGTTCGGACAATTCGAGCTTCAGTATACGATCGACTTTATTTTTTGTAAATTTCCTAAAAAAGCTGCTTGAAGATTCGTAAACCGTATAAAGATATTTTCCATCGCTGGCAATCTGCTCCATCCGCTCCGGCATGTCAATACTCGGTGCTGTTTCTTGATCAATAAATACCTCTCCTTCAACATAATCCTCTAAAATAATCAGCTTTGACGGGTTTCTGCCGCCATTAGACTGAGACAATAGCAGGTAATCCTTGTAGAATGCTGCTCCTTGGATTCGCTGATCAATCAGGGCTGATTGAATAGGAGAAATCTTAGTTTTATGCTTCACATGAATCTGTCCTTGACTGCCTGTTTTAAAGGCACCTCGATTATCCAGTGCGTATTTCTCAATAACCCCATCTCTATTCTCATCAAAATAGCCAACATACAGGTGCTGCTGATGCCAGGTCACAAAAGAGGCCCGCTTGATTTCCAGTAAAAGAACAGACTGATCATAGGCTATTGGCTGGCTGCTTTTGGAAAAATCATATGCTTCCAGATTTCTTAACTGAACAGCTACTAATTGTGCCTGATTGTCTTTTCGAGCGCAAATCCAAAGATTTTGAAATTCCGAGTCATAGGATATTCCACCCACATGAGGCTTGCCCTGAAGCACAATCGTTTTAAGGTAGCTTCCACTGGATTTATCTAATACATACAATACAGAATTATGTTTTTTATCATGACAATACGCACTAACAATTAGATAATTTTCCGTAACCGCAACACCTTGCTGATCCATCTCATTACAAACAGAAGCAGTCTGATTTTGATTACTGCTTAGGGTCTTTGTAGTTAATAAACCCGGAATAATGAATAGCTGTTGTGCCTTCGGTTCTTCCAACGCTTGGTAAAGCTTCGGGAAGTTCTGCAGGATGGCTAACTGCTCCTCTGTTGAATAAAGAGCAGCGGACGTGTTGGTTTCTGTTCCATTTGATTCCCGAATAAGCGGCTGAAAAAGCAAGTATCCTCATAGACAACTAACATAGGCCAATCCCGCAAGCAGAATCGGGTAGCCATATGATTTTCCAATCTTCATTTTTTACCTGCTTTCTGTCTTTAATCTTCCAGCGTATGCAAAAATTGAATGAGTGAAGCAACTTCATGATTCTTTTCAAATGGCGACAGACAGTCCACCGCCTGTTGCAGCTGTTCTGCTATTTCTCCAGATTTCATCTTACCTGAGCGAAAAACAACCTTTCCCGACAATAGCGGAACAAGATTTTCACCAACGGCTAAACAGTCATCAATAACGGGCACCTGGGTCCGATTAATAAAGAACAAATTGAAGGTGTAGTTGTTTTCTCTCTTTCGACCAACTATCACAGGCTTACTTCCTGCTCCTTTTTTGAAATTTTTCCATTGAGAAGTTAGAAACAAGATACTCTCAATTAGTTCATTCTTATCAGGCCCCTGCAGCTGAACAGCAGGAAAAAGCCCCGGAACTACACCTATATTAAGCAATGGGTACTCCTCTCGTTCAATAAACGTTTCTGCCTCGACAGCCAGACTAGGCAAAGAAGCAGCTCCGCCCTGATAATAGCCATGGGATTCCCTAGTTTCCCCATCAAATGAAATAAAGTAATGAGGAAATATGTCTAAGATGTCTAGCATACGCTGAACTGCTGCTGTCCCCCAAACCAAAGGTTTATGCTCCTCCGAGGAAATATAAAACTGTTCTGGAAATTGTGCAGCAGGACTATAATGGAAGCCCCAGCTTTCTCCTTGAAGGTTCATCCGAATCAAACGGCTGGCTGCTGTTTCTACTGAGCTTTCTCCATTGAATCCTTCGTTTTCAAAGCAGTGATAACAGCTGGGATTCGGCTGTTTTTTATGAAACAGACTGAAAAATCCGCTCATTCGCTCCTCTGCTGTTTCGGTTAATTCACTGCATTCTGCTCCTAAAAAATTCTGAGGAGCTGCTGACCGCTCTAGTGGAGCGACATAGCCCGTTTGACAACACAGGTTATAAAAATATTCTGTTGCATCAGCTGGCTTTTTCGCATAATATTGAGCGAAAAGTGCATTAACAACAGAGGGAGGCGGTGTCAGCAGCTCTTGAAATTTTTTCTGCAGCTGATTTTTTTCCCAGTCTGTATCCGCTATTTTTTTATTTTTTACTGCAATCAAAAGGAATAACTGTATAGGTGTTTCAGCCGCCTCAGAAAAAACTGTTTTTTCGTCTGAATATCCACCGACCCATTCAAGGATTCGATTTGTTAAGTATAAACGGTCCAGCTCCATCCATCCGCCCAGCTGAATTGCTGAATCATTGAATTGTTTGATTGCTTGTTCTAGCTTCATTATTTTCTTTCCCTTCCCATTCCATCATTCATAAGGAATTATCTCATTTTTCCTGATTAATTTCATTCCTCAAGCACATATTCACTAAAGAAATAGGAGCTGCCTGCACTAATGGAATAACCATATCAAAGAAGAACCAGCTGCCACCGTCATTGTGCTGTTGTATTTTTAATCAATTGATGGAGAAATATATATTCCGCTACTTTACATAACAGTTGGCTTTTTTGATCTTTTGCTTCATAATAGTAAGAGAAGAATCATTTATAACGAGGAGATGGAATTTATGAAAAAATTTGTTTCTGGCCTATTAGTTGGAACTGCAGTCACTTGCGCAGCAGTTGCTGGTCTTGCTCTAACAGTTAAAAAAACAGTGATTGATCCAATCGAAGAAAAAGAAAACATGATTGAAGAAAACCGCAAGAAAGCTATGCGTAAACGCGTTTCCCGCTAAAGAAATACATAAAAAAAGCCAAAGACTTCTCTTTCATCTAGAGAAATCTTTGGCTTTTTTTATTAAAGGGATTATAAACTTTTCCAGTCGTAAATAAAGGAATACTAAGCGGTTGTGAGGAAGACCTCTGGCTGATACCCAGCCTCACGAGCAAGCGCTCAAACAATCTGCGCTGTTCAGCTGTTCTAATTTCTAATTCCTCATGCTAAATATTCTTTCAAGATGCGTGCGGCAATACAATCTGCTTCCCGCAGATTCCATGGGTCCGTTCCCGGTCTGGAGGTAGCGGCTGTTAGCCAATGAATCCCTTCTGTAGGAATCCCATAACAGAATAAACCTGGAACAACCTTTCCTTCTCCATCAATCAGCTGATTAGAAACCGCTTCTACATCAATTGCTCCTGTATAGTGAGCTTCTCCATCGATGGTTAATCGATGACGTCTGCCAACCTTTTCTTTAAGCAGCTGCTGCATCAGCGGACTAACACTTCTTTTCACATCAATAGAAGGAATTCTCGCTTCCATCAAAAAGAATGCATCGTATTTTTTTTCAGGATCATTTGCTGAATAACCAATAAATCGTCCGTCCTTCATGTCTATCTTCATTTCCGGCGCCAGAATTGTTACTACACCAGCCTTCAACAAAGCCGAAAGCTCCTCCATTCGTTCTAAAGGAGGACCAATAGACAAAAAGGAATCTAAGGAAATGAATTTTTCCAAAAACTGCTCTTTGTACTCTTTTTCTGTGAACAGCTGATGATCCAGCATAAAACGGACCTGATCCCGCATATCCTTCAAACTGTCGAACGCACTGCTTAGAGGACCATCGATATTCCCTTTTCGGGCCTCTCCGGCATCATGAAGAACGTAGTTTAAAACGGCTTCTGAAAAATTCTTGTAAGAAGACAAGCCCTGATCTGGGTGCTCAATTTTAGACCAGTCCCAATAATCCTCTTCTGAAATTGCATATTTACTGATGACTGTGCTGTCTCCTTTTTTTCGGATGTACTCCTCTGCAAACCGCTTTTGATTGATTTCAGGATACTTCTCCTTGATTAAGGCTGAATAGTAAACAAATTCTACTTCTTTTTTTAACAAATAAAAAAATTCTTCCGCTGGAAAGCTGCCTTTTCGTTTCCATTTATTCAAATTCTTCTGTTTGAGAAAGCGTGGCTGATACTGTTCCCCATAGGATTTTTGATTGACACCACGGGCATGATAAGGAAAGCCTCTGCCGGAACCAGCCACAATCAGGGGCTCATTCCCGGAGGGCAGGTAATCCAGCTGGCCATTTTTCCGCCGGAAAGTACCACCGCGATTGACAGTCAGCATGTTCATATAATCAAAAAAGGATAGACCTAAACCTTTTAACAGCACTGTCTGTCTGGGCTTAACAGCATCAAAGAAGTTATCTGCAGCATTCTTCGGTTGTGAATAAAATAGACGATGTTCTGCTGCATAGGCAGCTAGCTCCTTCTCAGCGGCTGTCCCTTCAACCTCTTGATGACCAAGAGCCAAGACCACTTTATCTGCTGTAATCTCTACTGATTGTGTGTATACAAGAAATCCTTCTTCCGCTTTTCGAACTGCACGAACGGTATCATTAAAGAAGGTGACAGAGGTTTGCTCCGTCATTCTCGTTCGAATATATTTGTAGAACCAACGCTGATACACGCCATAAAAAGCTCTGGAGCAATGATCATTCGGCCCTAAATTTCGAGCTTCATTGATAAAGGCTAACGCACCGCTAAGCTCCTCCTGAATAAATTCTTCGGCGTAATCCCGCGCCCACTCATAAAGATTAGGACCTTTCGCTACTGGTCCATCTGTACCCAGGGTTTCATCTGTAAATAAAGTGACCTGACAAGCCACTGTATTCATTTTTAGAGACAGCGGCTGATCCTGCCGCCAGATTTTCCCTCCGGGTCCATAAGGATCAAACATCGTGATTTTTAAGTTTTTGACATCTCTCGAACGCTCAACAATTCGTTCCAAAGCAGACAAGCCTCTAGGACCGCCGCCGACTATCACAAGCTTCATCTCATTCCTCCTTTCTTCTCATTACGCTTATATAAATAGGATAAACTTTTCATTAATGCTAAACAAAAATCGGCTAAATTTCTTACAATTAGCAGCCTGCTTCCACATAGCCTAGGCGCGAAATATAGGAGTTGCTCCCGAATCTTTCTGGAAAATTAACTCACTAGGTTTTCGATAACTTCTTTTAAAACCACAGCATTATTCATTTTTTTATTTTTCGCTCCATAAATAAGAGTAACCTTTTCTTTTTTTGTCAGCTCCAACAGCTGTTCAACTACTACCGGGTTTTCTTTAAGTTCTACTTTGTATTTCTCTTTAAATTCGCTAAATTTCTCAGGATCGTGATTAAACCATTGCCTTAATTCCTTACTGGGAGCTGCTGCTTTCAGCCAATAGTCAATCTGCGCCTTTTCTTTGGACACCCCTCTGGGCCACAGACGGTCAACTAAAACACGACAGCCATCTTCTGCTTCCGGTTTTTCATACGCTCTTTTCAGATAAATCATAACGATCCCCCTCTTCCATTGTATCTTAAAATAATAAAAAGAAAACTATTTCTATTTGGAAATTTTTCTTTCGAGTATCGCTGCAGGTAAAAGAAGTCTGCAACCCCTTTAGTAAAAAAAACAGAGAAAGCAGCCTTCCTTGCTTTTTTAGGTTCTATAGCTAACTAACAATTTCTCTCTATCTAAAAGCTGCTAGTAAAATAGTGGGCGTAGCTTCGATAAGTAGTCCTTAAAAAGATTAACTCGCTCCGTTCCAATCAAATGATGCACAAGCAGGGATTGCATGGAAATAGAGCCATTTATTTGAATCATTGAATAGAGATTTTCCACCTATAGACAGGCTATCAGGTGACTAGACCTAACTCTGCGATTACTCCAGATAAAGCAAAGCTTAGCAGCTCAGCTAATTGACAGAGTTTCCTTTCAAATAGAAAAACCTGAAACAAAACCAGAAGTTTCCTGCTTTTTGTTCCAAGTTTTACAATTTTTCCAGATTTTTGTTCTATTAACAAGATTTGATATAGAGCCTTTTATATAGTATTTTTCTTTTTAATTTTACCTGTCCAATTGTCGTATCCTTCTTTTAGCACATACAATTCTTGATAACCGGCTTTCTTCAACTTGCGAGCAACACGCAGGCTAGTTGAACGCCGCTGGTCATAAAGATAGACCGGCTGATCTTTACGAATCGACTGCATACCGGTTTTTAATTGAGAAGACGGTACATTGCGGGCACCTAAAATATGCCCAGCATCAAAGGAATCTTTTTCTCTCACATCGATTACCTGTGCTTTTCTCATTCCTTCTTTAAATTCATCATCTGTCAGCAGTTTAGCTGTTGTCTTTCCTAAAATAAATGTGTACAGCACATTTCCAACCATCATCAAAAGAATTGCACCTAAAATAATATTCAAAACCATTAACACAGACATCTAAAAACCCTCTCTTACTCTTCGTTAAATTTTAATGCCAGAGAAGCAGCACCTACTACACCGGCTTCATTTCCTAATATAGCTAATTTTATTTTTGTACTTTCCCGAACCTGCGGGAAGGTAAATTCATTGAAATAGTTCTCAACACGGCTTCTTAAAAATTCGCCTGCTGCTGAAACGCCGCCACCGATGACGATTGACGAAGGATTCAGAATATTTCCAATGTTCCCTAAAGCCAATCCAAGATAGAAGCATACCTTATCAACAACCATCAAAGCAAATGCATCGCCCTTTTCAGCGTATTCAAACACATCTTTACTGCTAACAGCCTGACCATCATCAATCATCTGTTTCAGTTCAGAATCTCCAGCATATTCTTCTGATAGTTTTCTTGCCAATCTAACAACACCTGTCGCACTGGCTACCGTTTCCAGACAGCCCCGCTTACCGCAGGTACATTGAAAACCTTCAGGATCAACAGTTGCATGCCCGATTTCTCCTGCACAGCCAGCTGTTCCGTGCAGCAGCTGACCTTCTGCAATAATACCGCCACCGACACCTGTACCCAAAGTAATGAAAGCCACATTTGCATCATTTTCACCAGCGCCTTTCCAGCGTTCCCCCAGCGCAGCCACATTTGCATCATTATCTACAGTATAAGGAATTCCTGTGCCGGCTTCAATCAGCTCTTTCACTGGCTGAACTGTTATCCAGTTTAGATTGTAGGCGCCTACTACGGTACCAGCTTCGATGTCTACGCTGCCTGGAGTTCCCATACCGATGCCGACAAAATCAGATTTGTCCATTCCATAAAGAGAAATACGATGGTTGATCGACGCAATGATATCAGGTACGATATGAGTTCCGTCATCTAGAATGTTTGTTTCAATGCTCCATTTTTGCTGAATTTCTCCATCCAGCGTTAAAATCGCGAACTTGATTGTGGTACCGCCTAAGTCAATTCCTATAATCTTCTTATCCATTTCATTCGATCCCTTTCCCTTGTGTTCTATTTTCTTCAATTCTGTGCTCACGGTTCAGAATTCGCCGGGCATGAAGGTAGGTCTCTTTATCAACCAACTGACTATCATAAAGATTCTTCAGCTCAATCATCATCAACTCAATATCATAGATTCTGGCGCCTACATAGATGTATATCCCAAATCTTTTGAACAGCTGCTGAACATCATATAGCGTTTCCAAGTCAAAGCACTTCCTTATCATTATACAGTTTAATAAGCATTTTTAAAACCTAAGAAAAAGCAAATTACTAGAATAAAAACAAAAATCATTCCACTGATAATACGCTCATGAATATTGAAGGACTCCGAGCGCTTAGGTACTGCTAAAAATGTCGCTGTTAAAAGTCCGCCAAGTAAACCGCCAATATGTCCAGCGATGTCTACAGACGGGCTGAACAGGTTAAAAAATAAGTTGATGGCAATAAAAATACCATATTGCCTCGACATAAAAGCAATCGCAGGATCATTCCTGAAATGTCTGCCTAAAATCAGAAAGGCGCCAAACAAGCCAAACAACGAAGTGCTGGCACCAGCTGAAACCGCACCTTGACTAAAAGCAAAACTCAGTAAATTACCGGCTATCCCGCTTAAAAGGTAAATTGCCAGATAACGCCAATGTCCGTAAATATTTTCGACCTGCCGTCCTACATAATAAAGTGTAACCATGTTTACAGCAAAATGCATCCAGCCTATATGTAAAAACATCGGAGTGAAAAAGCGCCAGAATTCATGATTCTGGACAATCGACTGCTTCTGCATTGCTCCCCAGCGCAGCAGTACTTCATTCACTTCTGATCCACCTGTTAGCTCCATCCCCAAAAAGAACACAGTTGTAACTACTAATAATCCGTATGTGATAAATGGCTGGTTAAATATTCGCTTTATTTTTATCTTTGTTTGATAATCCATCAAATCCTCCTTATCGAATAAACAGTTTGTCTACTCTCTGGTCAAATTCTTCAATCTGCCAGCTTTCCTGAATTTGTTCGCTAAATACCAAACTACAGCTTTTCCCTTGAAAATCCTTTAACACACGGTCGTAATAACCTCCCCCAAAGCCTACCCGATACCCGTTAATTTTAAAAATTAAGCCTGGAACAATCAGCAAGTCAATCTCTGACAGCTTAATTTCTTTTTCTATCGCCGGCTCTTCTACACCAAAAGCTGATTCAACAAAAACTGATTCAGCAGTAATTTGATGAAAAACCAAGCCGTTTTTAGTTGTTTTTGGTACAACTATCTGCTTACCTTCAGCCCAGCCCTGCGTCATTACAGGTGCGGTGTCCAGTTCAAACGGCAGCGACTTAACAATTCCTACAACAGCAGCCTGTTTCCAAACTACATCGTTAAATAATTCTTGATATAGTTCAGCTTCTTTATTTTTCTTGATTTCTTCATGTCGGAACAGCCAATTCAAATTCGCGGCGCCAATTTCCCTAATTGCTTTCTTTTTCATTTTTTCCTATTCTCCCGATAATTATTACTCCCGAATATTGCTGATACAATTCATCACTTCAGTGTCATCCCTGCTCTGAAATCCCAGTTTTCAGCTGATTCATCCAGTGTATTAAAAAATGGCGGAAATAGCAATTGAGTTCATTTCTAAATCCGCATACTTACTACCCGTTTTTCTTTAACTGCCGAGCCAGCCAGCTGCTGATGGCCTCATAAACCTGCTCTTTCTCGTCCTCAAAAAGAATCTCGTGGCGCAGCTCAGTAAATAAGGCCAAAGAAACATCCTTTATACCGGACGAACTCAGTGTTTTAGCTACCTTTCTCACACCTTTTCCATACCCGCCGACTGGATCCTCTTCACCGCTGATGACCAGAACTGACAAATTCTTAGGTAGACGTTCTGCCCAGCCGGAACGATTCGCCTTATGAATTAGCTGGAACAATGTATGAAATCCATTATTGGTAAATGTAAAGCCAGTCAAAGCATCTTCTTCATATTGCTGCACATTTAACTGATTTTTACTCAGCCAGTTAAAGCGTCTCTCTTCCGGAAAGTGTTTGCTAAAGGAGCCAAATGCTAACTCATCTAGCCATTGATTTACTTTTTTGGGCTGCAGCTTGTTTAAGCCTGTTGTAATGGATAAGGCTGCAGGAATTGCAGCAGAGCCGGTTCCGGTTCCCATTAAGACAACGCCTGAAACTGATTCATGATGACTTTGCAGATAGTTCCGCAAGGCAAACGACCCCATGCTGTGTCCCAGCATAAAATATGGAAGCTCTGGGTATCTGCCCAGTGTCCATTGCCTTACTTGATCAATATCTTCAATTAGAATCTGTTCTGTTCGACCTTTGCCGAAATAGCCGTGCTGAGGCTCTTTACTATCTACCGATTTTCCATGTCCTAAATGGTCATGCCCCACAACTAGATAACCTAAACGAGTCAGATACTCTGCAAATTCAGTATACCGCTCAATATACTCAGCCATTCCGTGAATTAGCTGAACAATACCTATTGGCTGCTGCTTAGGCTTCCAGCACACAAGATGCAGCTCTGTTTCTTTATCTGAGGATAAATAAAAAATAGCTTCCATAGTTATCTCCTGTTCTATCAATATAGTCCATTATATCGAATTATCCCCTAATGAAATAGTATAACTGTTCTCTTCTTTCATAAGTTTTCTTTAAGAAGGCTTTTAACCGTGAAAGTTGTATTGAGCTTCCACATAATGACAAATCAGTTGAATATACTCTTGTTTTCTCCAGCCTACGATTTGCTTGAAACATATATGCTATACTACTGTTATATTCTCTTTGGTTTTATGTGGTTGAAGAAAGGGTATAAAATGATGAAAGAAGAAAAAGTAAACTATTATTTGGAACTCATATCAATGCCTGAATACCTGCCTTATGATACGAGTGGTATTATGAACGAATTGGCTATCTCAGATGATGATGTTGCAGCGTACCAGCACCAAAAAGCGCGGGAAATAAGTTTAACTCCTGTCGAAAAACGCAATATTATTGTAAAACAAGTAATAAAGCCTTTACTTAAAAAAAATGGGTTTTCCACAGCCGGATTAACATGGTATCGGGAAATTGGAGACTCGTATTTAATTATTCACATGATGAACTCTCAGTTTAACAGTAACAGCACTGGGGCAAGTTTTCGCTTTCATATAAGCGCTTCAAAAAAAGACGAAATAAAAGAACAGCTTTCAAAACAATGGATTTACAATCAAGCATGCGAATTAAACCAATTTGATTTTTTACCTTATTGCGGTATGCTTTCTCCCTATTATTCTGGTGGTATGTATAAAATTGACGGGTATAAAAACTTTCTTCCATCCAATAGACCAATCGAGCAGATTTGTAGACAGATAGGAGCCGATTTTGAAACCTGGATTTTGCCAGAGCTATGCAGGATAAAATCTTATGAGAATTTTTCGGAGCTGCGCTCTCAAAAGTTGAAGCAGCACGAGAGTAAGGAAGTAAAATTATTGCGCTACTATTACGCAGCACAAAGCACTGCTGCAAATCCAAACAAAGCCTCTTACAAAATGCTCGTAGCGATGAAAAAAGAACTCGGGCTAAGTGAAGAGGCTATCAGAGCTCATATTGATTGGCTTGATATATGTAGGGAAAATTCAAGCTTTACAAAGGTTGATGCCAAAGAATGGGCACTACGTACTTCACTAGACTAAAATGCTGCCGTATTATTTGATTTTCATTCATTTTATCAACAGTCAATAATCGGTGATTTTAAAGATAAACACGCGTTGACGAATAAGAATCTAGGCAAGATTAGCGCAAACTGATAAAAAAAAAGAACGAAATTTGTCAATCATCCCTATGTGTTAGTTTCCTAAATCATAAGTGAATGATCCACCATTTCGTTCTTTTTTATCTGCTGTGATTATCAGCAAAAAAGATGACAGCATCGCTTTTGCCTTTAGCTTTTCAGCATTCGTTCAATTATGCCTTTTTTCATAAAGGTCTTTTCAACCAAGTCCTCTACAGAATACCCTTCTTTATGCAGTCTTTTCATCATCAGCTTTAGTTCTTCGCCAACCTCAATAATGTGTTTATCCGGATCATATAGGCGCACAACTCTCTGCCCCCAAGGCATAACCAGCGCTTCTTCTATTGTCGGAATGTCCGCTTTTTTTATTTTAGTAATAAATCCATCGAAATCTTCTTCCTCAAAATACATTTCCACATCGTTTCCCTGATAACGGAAAAAATCCTGCGAACATTTCGTAAACATCATCCATGAATTTTCCGTCTGAACGGATAACCCGCCTGTAAATGTTGCATTCTCACCTAAATCAGAAATAACCCGCAAACCAAGAAGCTCTGTATAAAATTTCTTCGTGCGTTCTATATCCTTAACTACTAGCATCGGTCCTTTAAACTTCATTTTGCTTCCCTTCCTTCAATTATTGTTCTCTTAAGTCATTCGTTTCCTCTCACTACTGGAATCCAAACTTCAAAGGCGGCTTCTTCTGGATTCGGCTCTATATACAATTCAATATCCGGACCATCAGCATATTCATATCCTGAACTAGGCAGCCAGTCGGTCACAATTCTTTTTTCAAGCTCTTGTATCGCTTGAGGCATTGGTCCCCGACCAGAGAAAATAGCCCATGTAAATCCCTCAACTGTATAACTGCTTAAACCTTCCGGGACTGTTTGATCACTGGCTACTCCAATGTAATATTCGGAAACAGCTGTTTCATCCCCAAAGCCTGTACTTATCCCCATGATGCCCTGTACGCCTTGAGGATTACTATCCATTAACGGAAATAGCTTCTGTAAGGTGCCGTCTGTTGTTACTTTTGTCCAAAATTCAGGGACTTCGTTAAAATTTTCTTCGATTTCTTTTGACAGAGTCCGCCTTGCTCCCACAATACGAAAGGCCTCTTTTTTTTCAATCCGGTATTCCATCTCCACAGCTCCTTTAATTGAAATCTGGAATTTAATCCGCGGATAGGATTTTAATGGTACGCCCTCTTTTTGCGCCTGTGAAGGTGTCAACCCGTGAAGCTTCTTGAAAGCTCTGGCAAAAGAGTTTGATGATTCATAACCATACTTGACTGCTGTGTCAATCACCTTTGCCCCTTCTTGCAGATCCACACCCGCAAGAGACAGCCGCCGTCTGCGGATATACTCCGTCAATGGTACACCTACCATGTAGGAAAAAATTCGCTGATAATGATATTCCGAGCAGCAGGCAATTGTTGCCAGCTCTTTATAGTCGATAATGCCAGTCAGATTTTTTTCTATATAAACCAGCGAGCTTTCTAATCGTTCCATCCATTCCATTACGTTCAACTCCATTTATTTAAGTTTAGGTTATCCTCTTTCACTTTACCTCACTTTGCCTGCCCGAAAAAGCACTTCTTTCAACCCACATCTAATAAAAAAATACTAAGACGAGTAGTAAGATATTCTATCGAATTACCTTCTCTACAAGTCTTAGTATAGTTATTTGTACTAAAGCCGAATAGTCCCGTTACTAAAACAGCTCTCTCAACTGCTTCTTATTATTCACAATACAACACTAATCAACCAACTTGATAACTGGATTGATGGATTGCTCTACAGAGATTGTTTCTGTCCCATAGCGCTCGCCCAGTACATACTTAGCCATGTGAATCGTACGGTCGCTCATTCGTTCCAGATTTGAAGCTGAGTCGATAAACAGAATGCCGTCTGCCGCCCGGCCTTTTCCGCTGTTCATGATTGAAATATATTTTTTCCGCAGGAGTTTAACCATCTCGTCAATCTGCTCTTCTCGTTCAATCATGTGCTCAGCCATTGTTTTATCGTCATTTTCAAACGCCGTTAATGAGTCTTTGATGTTTTTCAATACTTTATTGAACAAATCAATTAAGTCTTCATCATAAAGAATCAATGTATCCCGACTGGAAGGCTTGCCGGCTTTTTTGTCTTTTGCCTTCTGTTTCTTTTCCAGCTTAATCGCTTCATCGATATTCTGAGTAATATTGCGGCAATGATCCCCTATCCGCTCCAAATCCTTAGTTAACTCCAGCATCATTGTCTGCTCATGACTCTCAGCGATAGTCAGCTCTGCAGAAGAAAGCTGCACCAAATATTCCGTCAAACGATTGTCCATATCATTAATAGCCGTTTCATATTGATTGGCATTTTCGCGGTCCACATTATCCTGTTTTTCATAAAAAGCCTTCGTTGCTTCAAATGCTCCCACAACGTATTCACCCATCTGGAGCAGTTCAATTTTTGCTTGATTCAAGGCAAGGGTAGGCGAGCTTTGAATAATCGTTTCGTTTAGATTAGAAGGCTTGAAGTCAATTCCTTCTTTATCACTTCCTGGAATAATCTTGCGTACCAGCAGTTCAATTTTACTGATAAACCAGAATTGAATCAGCAGATTAGAGACATTAAATATCCCATGTGCTACGGCAATCTGCATTGCCGGATTCAATCCAAACATGCTTGATATGCTGACAACGACCGCTGTAAATGGTGAAAGTAAGATAGTAAATATGATTGCTCCCACAAGATTAAAGACAACGTGAGAGGCAGCTGTACGCTTAGCCGCCACGCTTGCTCCTAACGCAGCAATAACAGCTGTTATTGTTGTGCCGATATTATCCCCAAATAAGATTGGCAGAGCCGCACCAATTTCTAAACTTCCTTGTGTATACAATTGTTGCAAAATACCGATTGTAGCACTGGAACTCTGCAGAACCATCGTCAGCAAGGTACCAATCCCTACACCTAAAATCGGATAGTCAGAAACCTCGACCATCAGCTTTGAAAACTGCGGCAGCTCCTGTAAAGGCGCCATACCGCTGCCCATTAGCTTTAATCCATAAAACAAACAGCCGAAGCCAAACAGAATCTGACCGATATTGTTGATTTTCTCCCGTTTGAAAAAGAAAAGCATAATCGAACCTATACCCATAATCGGCAGCGAGTAGGCACTTAAATTAAAGCCAATAATAAATGCGGTTACAGTTGTTCCCACATTCGCTCCCATAATTACTCCGATTGCCTGACGCAGCGACATAAAACCCACACTCACCAGTCCAACTGTTAAAACTGTTGTACCGGAACTAGACTGAATAATTCCCGTCACAACTATTCCTGCCAGAACAGCTCTTAAAGGTGTTGAGGTAAATGTATTTAAAATATCTCTTAGAGAATCTCCAGCAGTTTTCTGCAGACCATCTCCCATATACTTCATCCCGAATAGAAAAATTCCTAATCCTCCGAGAAAAAGAAATGCCATCTCTTGATAGGACACCCATTGTTCCCCCTTCAACAAAAAAATAAACTCAAGTTAAGAGTACAAAAAAAAATGCCCGATGTAAACACAATATTTACTTTTCATCCAAAAGAAATATATAACCATAATAATCATTTTTATCCCTTAAAAACAGTTTAAAGAGCGTTGCACTATTTTTAACGGTTGAAAATACAAATGAGCTACAACATTTACTAACAATTGTTTCAATTAATTCCTTAAACCTTTTTCCATACTTAGTATCTTGACTGGTATTCTTCTTTGGTCAAGGGAAGATACAGCGGAGCTGCTTATTCCCTTCAACTCACAGTTTTGCACTAATCCTCAAGCAGCTGTACACTATTTCTCAAAGCAAGTAGGAAGCAAAAATAAAGTCCCCGCTAAAGTTAGAAGAAAATTAACTTTAGCGGACACTTCAAAAAGTCGAAATTCGAGAAATAAGACGAACTATCTCAAAAATGTGAAAAGCTCCAGGTAGGTATCAATCAACAGCTACTTAGTTCCCTCGTAGTGTTTCTTGACAATCTTGGTTCTCGGAACTAAACACTTTTTTCACAACCTCCTATAGGAGACACTCTTTATTTTGTTAAACGATCATCAGCCAAATTCCTCCGGCGATCACTGCGCCAATAACAGGTCCAATAATCGGTACCCAAGAATAACTCCAGTCTGAGCTTCCTTTTGTTGAGATTGGCAAGAGCTGATGCGCCAGCCGTGGACCAAAATCCCGTGCTGGATTGATTGCATAGCCTGTTGGCCCGCCAAGAGATAAGCCGATAGACAGGATTAGAATACCCACAACCATTGGATTAACTCCTGCGGCAAAATCATTTTGTGAAAATGCCAGTAAACCAAGGACAAGAACAAATGTGCCGATGATTTCAGTAATCATGTTTGCTGGATAATTCCGAATCGCCGGACCAGTTGCGAATGTTCCTAGGACTGCGCCCTGATCTTCGGTTTCTTTCCAGTGGGGCAGATACGCCAGCCAAACAAGGACAGCTCCAGTAAACGCTCCAGCTAGCTGAGCTAGAATAAACGGAATCACCATGCCCCATTCAAAGCTGCCAGTCATCGCCATAGCGATTGTTACAGCTGGATTTAAATGAGCTGGTCCCATAAAGCCGGCAATATAAGCCCCCATCGTAACTGCGGCTCCCCAGCCCATTGCAATAACAACCCAGCCGGATGCCTCCGCTTTACTTTTCTTTAGGTTAACTGCGGCACAAACACCATCGCCTAAAAGAATCAAAATCAGTGTGCCTAAAAACTCGCTGAAAAGCTGCGCTGTAGATGTATCCATGGTCAGTTCACCCTCTCTTTCAGTTCAACCAAATCAGATTCCTTGATAACCTGCTCCAGACTTTCTACGTAAGCCTGTTTGACCTCAGAAGTCCAGTCATAATAGCTTGCCATCGCTTCGATGACTCCTTGCTTCACTTCATCAAGAGTATCTCTCATAAATAACAAATGATTCGTTCTACGTACCAGATAATCTTCTGGTGTCAGACTCATCTCTTCCTCCATTGCATAATGAAGCCCTAACGTTTCAGCTAAGCTTAAGCCTTTAGCTGGTTTTATTTCATCAATTTTGGCGAACAGCCAGTCAGCATTAGATCCGTATAAATGAACCAGATAATCTGCTTCATTGTTGCTCAGTCCTTTTTTCCGTCCCTGCTCTGCAAGAAGTTCTAATTCCTCGTCTACCTGTTCAGGGTTAATATTCCCTCCCGATACAGGGTAGTTTTTAGAATCAATCAATGTGACTACCTGATTAAACTCCTCTTTGAGTATTCGCTGAATTTCTTTCATTGCGCCCTCTGCCATTTTACGATAATCAGTAATTTTGCCGCCGGACAATGTCAGCAGACCATCTTCTGACCGCTCTAATAGACTTCCTCTTGAAACCGCTGACGGATTACTTTCGCTTTCAGAGAGAGAATCCTCCAAGTGATTTAATACTTTTTCAACATCAAAACGACTAGCTTGTTTTTTCTGATAGCTTGACACAACATCGACAACCTGATTAAAACTAGCGTCGGTAATTTTGCCGTTTTTACCACCATTATAATCGGAACCGCCGTTTGTCGAAATCAATGGACGAATCCCTGCCCAGCTTGACTCTATATCGTTAACTGTTAAAGCAGCTTCGGGGTAGCGATTATTGACAACCTCTAACAGATATTCGACATCCTCCTGCGTAACAACTGGATGTTTATAATCTCCTGTATAATCTGTATCCGTTGTACCAAAATATGTTTTCTTTTCTCTTGGCACAACAAAAACCATCCGTCCGTCATGCTTTCCTGTATCAAAATAGGTTGGCTGCGGTACCTGTAACCGACTGCTGTCTACGACCAGATGAACACCTTTTGTCGGACGCATCTGAGGTGTAATATTTGCGTCGCTGTCTAGGCCTCGAACCTTATCTGACCAGGGTCCAGTAGTATTAATCACTACTTTAGCTTTGATTTCAAAAATATCCTCCGTCAATAAATCTTTAGCCGTTACGCCGATAATCTTGCCGGAATCATCCAATAAAAATCCTGTTGCTTTAACTCGGCTTACCATATATCCGCCATCAGCTGCCGCCCGTTTGATATTCTCAATCACAAGACGTGCATCGTTGTTTCTGAAATCCAGATATACACCGCCCCCCAACAACCCTTCTTTCTTCAGCTGAGGTTCACGCTCTAAAACCTCTTCTTTTGTCAAAGTATAGTTTTCAAATTTGGTTCCAGTAACATTAGCCAAACGGTCGTATAAATCCATCGCAACCTTTACAGAAAACATGGTGAAGGTCGCACTCGGCTCATCATATACTGGCAGCAGCATGGGATCCGGCTTTGGAATATGAGGAGCAATATGCTGAACAACTGCACGCTCCTGAACTGTATCTGCTACTACCTCCACATCAAAATTCTTTAAATAACGAATACCGCCATGAACCAGCTTAGTCGATCTGGAGGAAGTTCCTTCTGCAAAATCCTGCATTTCAATAAGTCCGGTCTTCAAACCTGCTCCGCTGGCTTGAAGCGCTACTCCTGCTCCAGTGATGCCTCCGCCAATAATCAGTAAATCAAGTGTTTCAGTTTTCATTTTTTTAATGTATTCATCTCGTGAAGCTGCCGAAAATGCCATCTCTCATCACTCTTTTCCATATTTTGGTTTATGCTTGAACATTTTGGTTGCTGCAACGGCTTGCTGCCAGCCTTCATATAAGTCTTCCCGTTCATCCTCTGACATTTTAACTTCGAATACCTCTCCTTCTTCATGAAAGGCTTTTAGTTCTTCTAAATCCTTCCAGAAGCCCACCGCTAATCCGGCTAAGAAAGCTGCGCCTAATGCTGTCGTTTCTAAATTTTGTGCTCTTTGAACAGAGGTATTTAAAATATCAGCCTGAAACTGCATCAGTAAATCATTATTTGCTGCGCCGCCGTCTACTTTTAATACTGGGATATCGATACCCGTATCATTTTTCATTGTGTCAATAATATCTCTAACCTGATAAGCAACTGCCTGTAGTGTTGCTTTGACAAAGTCTTCTCTCGTTGTTCCTCTGGTTAAGCCAAACACTGCACCTCTTGCATCAGAGTCCCAATATGGTGCACCCAGTCCAGTAAATGCCGGAACCACATACACTTCATTGTTGTTCGCAGAAGCATTGGCTACTGCCTCTGACTCAGCAGCTGTCTGAATCATTTTCAATCCGTCTCTTAGCCACTGTACCGCTGAACCAGCAACAAAGATGCTGCCCTCTAACGCATAGTACACTTTGCCGTTAATGCCGTAGCCAATCGTAGTCAGAAGATTGTTATCTGACAGCTGCGGCTTCTCTCCTGTATTCATCACAATAAAGGATCCTGTACCGTAGGTATTTTTTACCATTCCAGCTTCAAAAGCCATTTGTCCAAACAAAGCGGCTTGCTGATCGCCTGCCATGCCGGCAATTGGAATTTCACTTCCATAAAAATGATAGGTTTTTGTCAGCCCATAAATTTCAGAATTTGAAGTTGCTTTCGGCAGCATTGCTTTAGGAATATTCAGCAGGTCTAATATGTCCTGATCCCAGTCTAGCTCATGAATATTGAAAAGCATGGTCCGACTGGCATTGGAATAGTCAGTCACATGGGTTTCCCCGCCGGTTAGCTTCCAAACCAGCCAAGTATCAATCGTTCCAAACAACAGCTCGCCTTTTTCCGCACGCTCCTGTGCCCCGTCAACATGATCTAATATCCAGCGGACCTTTGTTGCAGAAAAGTATGCATCAATAATCAGTCCGGTTTTTTCATGAATCATCTCTCCGTGTCCGTCTTCCTTCAGCTGGTTGGCAATTGGCGAAGATTGGCGTGATTGCCAAACAATCGCATTGTAGATGGGCAGCCCCGTTTCTTTATCCCAGACTACGGTTGTTTCCCGCTGATTTGTAATACCAATTCCCACAATGTCTGTCGGTCTTACACCAGATTCAATTAATGCTCCTGCAATAACAGACTGAACGGAATTCCAAATTTCATTAGCATTATGCTCTACCCAGCCGGCTTTAGGAAAGTGCTGTGTAAATTCTTTTTGAGAGCTTCCTACTTTATTGCCTGCCTTATCAAAAATAATTGCCCGTGAACTTGTGGTTCCTTGATCGATTGCCATGATGTACTTTTTCTCTGTCATGTTTACTTCCTCCTGTTTTTTTAGAAACCGTTTTCTTGTCTATATAATAAAAGAATTTGCGGTTCTAAAAATGTCATATTTTTTTTAAATTTTAAAATAAGTGACTGTTTTTGCTTTCTGCTAATATAAAAAATGAGCCTCTGTTGGACTCTTGTTTCCTAAAGTGCTGCTTCTACTCCTGTACTTCTCTATGTGTTAAAGGAGCTTCTGTCGACTGTGTCGTTCTACTAAAAAGAAGGAAAGTCCGGAAATTGACTTATGTCCCGGACTTGTTCTGCTTTTCATATAAGCTTCTGATTTTCTTTTTAATCTGGGAAATATCATAGGCTGACCCCAGCTCAGACAAAACATAAACGGAATGCTCTGCTAGATGACTATTTTCCCCAAAAGAGTTAGTAATGACCAAATCATAGCGCTTATTTTCTTTATACCCTTCCACGGTTACCCCGTTAATATTTTTCAAACTGAGCATTAATACCTGAGTCATCACGTCTCTATACAGAGGATCCATTTTTAAGTCAATCCCTATCTGCAGCTCTACCATCATTTCAAAATCAATGACAGCCAATACACTCAGATACTTAATCAGCGACCATTCATGAAGACTGTTTCCCTGCTGGTACGCTTCCCCAAAAAAGGACAGGCTTTGCTTCAGCAGCTCATGGGAAAATTCAAGCAAGTGATGCCCCGACAGCTTCTCTTCCTTTTCCCAAATATTATCTTGCTCAAAAAGCTCCAATTCTCCTGTAAAAAAGTATAGCCGGTTGTGGATTTGAGAAAAATAATAGAATATTTTCTTCTCTAACGCTGGAACAAATTTCTGCGGACGATAATACAAAATCACCCGCTCCAGTAAAAAGGTATCTGCCAGCGAAGTAGGGCTTCTTCGCCCCCTCATCATTCCATAATCAGCAAAATCCTCTTCTGATAAAACGAACATGCTTGTTAGAAAAACAAAATGAAGCTGACTTTCGTTCTCATCAATATCAATTGGATAACGGCTGAAAAAACGGATAACAAAGGAACGCAGACTTTGATACAACGGATCCTGCTCATACTCCAGCATTTTCCTTCTTAAAAGTTCGTGCTTTTTATCATTCACTGGAATTCTTTTTTTGCTGATTGTCAGCCACAAACTGATTTTCAGTTTGCTATTTTCAGTAAAATTCATCGCCAAAGCTTTTTCAAGAGCCTCAATAATCCGAAAATTCTGGGCAGTCAATGTCAGTTTTTGATGCTGCTCATAAGGTGTTAAAAACCAGTAAATCTGAAAATAAAAATAGCGAATCTGCAGCTCCTCACCTTTTAGACGGCCATTTCGAATTTGAATATCAAATTCCTTCAACAGTTGGTTCAGTTCTTTAATTTTTCTAAAAAGCGATGACTCGCTAATCATAAATTTAGTCGTCAGCTGAACAATCGTAAACTCCCGATATTGAAACAAATAATTAATCAGCTGGAATTTTAACGAGCTTTGAAGATAATCTCCGATAACTGTACTGATACTGAAGTGATCGGTAAAGTCTACCTTTACCTGACGGCCATCATAAAATAACCTGCAGTCTTTTTCATAAGGCTTCAAATAGTATCCCAGTTCGCTGATGTCACTTTCTAGAGAGGCTTTGGAAATGCCTAAATAGCTGATTAAAATCTCTTCCGAAACGGTTCCCCCTGACAAAATCGCCTTTTTCAATAGTTGAACTTCCCGGGCTTCTTTTTTATCCAGCAGCTCCTCAATCTTCATGTTGTTCACTCCATAGCCCAGCTACCCCCAAATGATTCGTAATATCTAATATATTGGTGAAGAAGGGGTGAAACAGATAATCCTTTTGATACAGCTCCACTAATGTTTGTCCCACTTGAATACTCAACGCCAATGTATTAATTTTCTCTAAAATATCCACTTTAGAAACAAGCTGTGCACCTAATAATTTTTTGGTGCTTTTTTCAAAAATCAATTTTCCCGAAATCATTTCTTCTGAAAACAATGCCGCTTTCTGAGTGAGGTGTACAGCTGCGACCTCCTCCGGATAAAATAAACTCTCTGCTTCGGTCAGCCCTGTACTTCCAATATAATACTCTCCCAGCTTAGTCCCTATTGTCCGTAAAGAACCCGTAAATTCGACCGCAGGATCAATAAGATTTTCAGCGACTGTCAGTCCGGTCCGTACAGCATTATTCACTAAAGGAATGTAAACTGACTCTGTATCAAGAGAATGTCGAATCTGAATACAATCCCCTACTGCAAAGACATCTTTTTGAGAAGTCTGCAAGTAATTATCCACCAAAATAGTCCCATCCATATGACGCTCCACCCGCCTATCAAGATAAGCTAAGTCAGGACGAACATTCATTGCAAAAACTGCACCGTCACATTGATAGTCTCCTTTTCTAGTTTTAATAGATAGTTGCCCCTGCTCCACGATTTCTTCCACGGTTTCGTTGAAGTGGAAATGAACTCCTGCTTGCTTCATGTCTTCCTGTACAGGCAAAATCATCTCTTGATCAAAATATTTAAACAGCAAATAATCCATGCTTTCAAACAAATGGATGTCCTTTTTCAGCTTTAATAAGCTGTCTATTGCCTCACCACCTATTTGTCCGCCGCCAATAACAGCTACAGACTGACTATCAGCTAAAACATCCAGTGAATGACTACTTCCCTCTAAAAACTTGTATTTCAGTACTTTTGACGAGTTGCTTCCCGGAATTTGACGGGACCATTGACTAGAGCCAGTCGCTAGAACTAGTTTATCAAAGGCAATCTGAAATTCCGTTCCCTCTTTTTCATATTTTAGATAATGAAGTACTGTATCAACAGCCGTCACTTCGGCGGCTAAACATAAATCGATGCCCTGCTGCCTCAGCTGTTCAGGAGTGATATAACGAGCCTCCTGCAGCTGCTCTACTTGTCCGTCAGCCCAAAGATTCAAGCCTCCAGGTAAAAAGCCGATATCTGCCTGCTTATCCAAAAGCTGAACAGAAGCTTCTTTGTACTTTTGTCTAATTCCTATTGCAGCTGCTATACCTGCAAAGGATGCACCAATGATTACTACGTTCATCTGGACTCCTCTTTTCCCAATTAACCGCTTTCTTTTAGAATATCATATCTTCCTGAAATGCCCCAAAAAAAGACGCTTTAACAGTTAAGCTGCTGCACTCTCCCAATAGACTTCTTTACCTAAAGTAACATTTCTTATTGCAGTAACAGCTCTCTTTAGGTATACTATACGTGCAGGATAGAAATATTTCACTTAATATAAATAAAAAAGGCTCTTCTCTATCTGACGCCAATCAGATAGTCGAAGATTTGTACAACAGCTGCCACTGTGATGCAAAAGCCAATAGTTCGTTAATTATTCTTTCTTTTTCATGCCTGAAACTCCTTTGGAAGGCTGAGTTTTTTGCCTTTCCCCTGTTTTCAGATTGATTCAGAACCAGATTATTTGTTGTTCAACTATTGACAGTATCAGAGCATATAGCTTATGGTACTGTCTTTTTTTCTATCCTGTTAGCAGTATTGAAGGAGCTTTATTACAGCAGAAGGAAGAATAGCTTTCCTTTGAACACGATTTTCCCTTTACAGATTCATAAGCTCGATGTTTTTATCCCAAAATCTGTTCACAGGTCCCTTGTTTTCCAACAAAATAAAAAAGCACTCCATCATTCGGCGCCAACCAAATAATGGAGTATCGACTGGAAAGCTGCCACTCTCCAGCCGAGTTGCCCTTTGCCAGTACCAGAGTACCAACGGTCTTTATTGTACCTAATTTCTTAAAAAATATCTAGCTATCGTAGACTATTTCTAAGAAAATAGGCAATAAACCTTACTTGTTACTTTGAAAAAGCAAATTGCATGTGTGTACTCCTAAGTTTTTATTCTATCTGCTGTTTAACCTCCTTCAATCCTATTTTAATTGTTTTATTTTTCCTAACTATTAAGAATTGGCGGACGGTATCAATAACTGCTGCCTATTTTTATGAAAAATCCTTTCTTATCACGCCCATATACAATCGAATCAGATTATTTCTTATAGCAAAGCTAATAACTCGCTATTTCAGACTTTCAGCCAAAAATTCAGCAACCGTATCCATCAGACTTCCCTGAACCAGATGCCCTTCACCTGTTCCCGTTAAAAAGCGGCTGCCAGCTGCGAAAGGCTGTGTCTTGACCAATGCCTGAAAATCAGTCATATCTTCATACGGAATTTTTACATCTTCTGTGCCATGCCAGAATAGAATTGGTCTGCTTTGCAGCTTTTCAGGCATTCTAGATAAATCATAATTTCCAACCCAGCTCAATAGCAACGGGAGATCCTCCGGTACGTACACATCCATTTCCTTGGCCTTTCTCATCACTCTCTGAATATATCTTCCCGGATAAGGGGTTCCCATCAGGCAAACAGCGGCTTGAATTTCAGGATGCTGTGTAA
This sequence comes from Enterococcus sp. LJL128, assembly GCF_056924295.1. Lineage (NCBI taxonomy): Bacteria > Bacillati > Bacillota > Bacilli > Lactobacillales > Enterococcaceae > Enterococcus > Enterococcus sp. LJL128. The sequence continues at coordinate 26,389 of NZ_JBXPBP010000014.1, forward strand.
GTAAAGCACAAGTAGTAATTCCTCCCATTGAAACACCACCTACCCCCACCTTATTTCCTTCAACTAGCCCTAAACGCTGAAAGAAACGAAGAATAACGGAGAATTCAATGACATTATATTGAATGCTTGACCAAAAAGTAATGGACGGAATCATCGATACCGCCCCTGTTTTCCGCTCGCCATGATTCATCGCATCTGGAAGAACGACTCGAAAGCCTTTCGCCGCCAGTTTACGAGCCTGTGTCAGCGACAGCTCCTTTGCCGACTGCCAGCCATGATAATAGACAATTAACGGCAGCGGTTGTGTCTTTGCCGACTCGGAGACGACCTCCAATACAGGAATTTTCTCCACATAACGATGACGTACACTTATTTTCATGATTTTTACCTCAGTTTCTTTTATTCCTTCTATTTTAACATCAGAAGACAAAAAAAGACGAGTACGGGCTATTATTCCTCCACGTACTCCTCTAAAATTAACCATGAACAAACAGCCAGCTGGAAAAGAATTGCTGAATATTCTTTAAGCTTTATAAAAATACTAAACAAAATTACTTAACATCCAGAATGGGGAATCTCTACTTCATAATGTGAAAAAGTCTTGCTCATTCCTCAATAACTATCCTCTCATCACTAGTCTCATACCTCAGATTTATGAATAGAAATGATTGAAAATAAAAACAGCAAAAAGATACAGCAGCCAGATATGAGCTGGATAGAATACATAGAAAAACTGCTTCATCCCTTTGCCCCTCTCTCCATTGTACAGCGCTATCGGAATGATTGAAAAAATCATCATCCACTGAGTATTCGCTGTAAAAAGCTCCTGAAGATTTGATGCAGCGAACAGCAGACTAACAGCAGCGATTGCCACACACTGCAGCACCCGTTTATTTCTTAACAAATACAGCAAAGTAGCTAGATAAACCATGATGAAATTCTCTGTAAAAATCAGAGTTGGAAAAACGAGACCTATGCTGATTCCAGGAACAATGGTCGCTGGATTACTCATTAACAGCAGTGCTATTCCAGATAAAAGAATCGGCAGCAGCATACATAATAACCCCAAAGCGAATTTGTGAATGTTCTTTTTAAAGTAGCCTTCCTTAATTAAATCTGTTCCGTACATAGCAAGTACAGCGACAAATAAATCCGCAAAAATATTGTTGACCAATCCCATATCCCCTAAAGGAAATAACCGCTGTATCACAAAATTCCCTGCACCCATGACCCAAAAACCAATCAATAGACGCTGTAAATATTTTTGTTTGTTACGGGTATGACTAAACCCTTCCGCACTGACAAAAAAGAACAGTGTCGCAACAGGACGTCCAAACCAATCAATCCAGTCTGGCGCTCCCATCAACGCAAACATTTCATGAATATGGTCGATAAACATCAAGATAATACCCAAAATCTTTAAATCAAAAATCGTAAAACCTCTATTTTGTTTCTCTAATTGTCTGTCCATTGTTGACCTCCTCGCTTGGATTATAGCCCAGAGGCAGCGAAATAAACAGGAACAACATTATTAGATGATGTGACAAAAATGATAGCTTAGACTGTCGGGGTATTCAAAATATTCCATAGTCTGTGCTTATCGAAGAAAGCTGCTTCTTCCTTCGCAGAGTCTACAATAACTTTGGGATAGGACATTACTTGTAATAATTCCAAAGCATTTCTTGTTTTTGCTGCGCCCGACCTTACTTGATAATCAAAGCTAATGCCATCAGCTTCTATCTGCTCTTCAAAATGCAGGTTTGTACAACTATACTTCAGAATTTCCGTCAGCTCAATATCATGAGTCGCAACAAAAGCAATAGATGGGTAGTCCTTTAACCAGTCAATAATACTGGCTGATGCCGCAATTCGTTCAATTGTGTTGGTTCCTTTAAGGATTTCGTCAATAAAGCAATAACAATGTTCACCTGTAGCAACCTGATCCAGAACCCGTTTAATTGATTTGATTTCAGCAACAAAATAACTGTCTCCTTCAAATAAATCATCCTCTACTGCCATCGATGTCAGCACGTGCCCCCGCTGCATTAAAAAGTGGTCTGCAGCAGCTGTATGAATTGTTTGTGCCAAAATGCAGTTGATTGCAACACTCTTGACATAGGTTGACTTGCCGGAAGCGTTTGATCCAGTTACCAATGTGTTGTTTTCCCATGCCACTGGATTAACTACCGCAGAAGCAGACAAAAGCGGATGATAGCTGTTTTCTGCAGAAACTCCGCCAGTCTGGAACTTTGGTACCGCTGTTTTCGGCATATACAAGCGGAAATTTAATACAGCGTAGGCTGCTTCCAGCTCTCCCAATAAATCCCACAGAATAATTGCTTCTTTATTATGCTTTGCCAAACGTCTTAACGCAAAATGATACGAAATAAAAGGCAGCATAAACATAATATTTATATAATCAAAAAGCATTTCAGCTTCTGAGTTTGATTTTACTCGGAAAGAGACTGCAAAAGTCAGAATACTTTTTAAAGGCGTCAGATTGCTTTTTAGCTGCTGCTGTACAGGAGTTTCTATTTTACTGATAGCCTTAGCCGTTCCAAGTCCTTGAACAAAATAACGCATGCTGTTCAGCTCTGTCTCTAGTCGTTCCTTCTTACTCAAATAGTAAAAGGTATTTAAACAAATGCTGCCTACTAATAGGTACAAACCAAATACCTGACCAAAAGCCAAAATTCCTGCACCAATTATAGGGAGGATGCCGAAAAACACATAAAGATAAAAATGCGGCAGCTCTTTTCCAGCGGCTTCAGATAAATAGTGCTTTACAAAGTTTTTATCCTTTTTACCCAACTGGCCAAATCGAAACTGAATAGCCACTCTTTTTTCCGGTTGTTCCTCATAAAATGCAATTAACTCCTCCAGCTTTTCAACAGACTGATCATTAAAATCGAAATTTCTCAACCGCTGATACAAGGCCTCAGATCCAATGCTGGAATAGGTTCCATTCACAGCCTCAAACACCTCTGTCATATCCAAATCATACCAAGTGATATCATCTATTTCACTTTCAAATTTCTGATAGGTCTGCGCAATTTTCCATGCATCCTTTAAGCTGTCTTCGTGATCGAATCTACTCCATACAGGTGCTTTTCCCCATTGCTGTTTAATCTTTTCACGAAGCTTATAATTTGTACGCCATTCAAGAAACAAGATGATTATTACTACTGCAACGCTCAAACCTATAACATACCATACCCGTTGATCCACATTTTTCATCCTTTTCATTTTTTATTATTAATCTTATCACTGATGCTGTGTAAGCAGCCGGCTATTTTTACCACGAAAGCTAATATAGCCTTTCCCTCAGCCCACTTAAAAATATATCGTATCCGCTCTGACTTTACTAAACGAAGCAGCGCAAGCCTTCAGCACCACAATTATTTATTACAGCTTTAAAATCAGCAGCCAAGATTCACAGAACTATACATACAGCATCAAGCAGAACTGACACAATACTTATTAAATAAGAGTTATCTATAAGTGTACCACTACCAAAATCAAAGTAAATGCCTCTGGCGGATAAATAAACATCAAGATGACTATCACCTTACTGAGCATGACCTTTGACAAATAGTCCGCTGCATGAGATTCTCTGCATGTAATTAAAGAAAGAAAAGAGGAGGATTTTTATGTCAACAATGGTTTTTGTGAACTTCCCTGTGTCTGATTTATCTCGTTCTGTAGAATTTTATCAACAGCTGGGCTTTACTCAAAACAAAGAATTCTCAACTGAGGAAGCAAGTTCCATGGTATGGGATGACAATTTCTGGATTATGCTGCTCACTCATGACTTCTATCAAAAATTTATTAAGGATAAAACAATAGCGGATACCCGCACCACAAGCGGTGCTCTAATTGCTTTTAGCATGGAAAGCGCTGAAGCAGTGAAAAAATTTGGTGAAACTGCCAAAAAGAACGGCGGGGATTTCTTCCATGTAGACATGGGTATTCCTGAAAGTCAGATGTATGGTCTGGAAGTTCTCGATCCTGATGGAAACACCCTTGAACCTAATTGGATGGCGATTTAAATAAAGCGTGTCTAAAACGCTAGCGACGAATAATTTGAAACGTGTTAGGAAACATCGGCAGAAACACTCACTGATACGCCGCATAAGCGGTGCTCTTTTCTTAATCATTAAAAAATCCGCCCTGAAACTTTCAGATGCGTTTTTCTTCAGTATGAGACCGGCTTCTGTATATTGTCAAAGATATCTTATTCACGAGCCTAGATATTTTCCAAATGCTCCCCTCGTTTTTCGTCACCATTACTGATTTTACACAGAAAATTTATAAGTCCTTAAATGTAGCAAAAGTCTTGAAAAGTAAAAATAACTTTTCAAGACTTTTGTTTTTCATATTAAGAAAATAATAATTGTACAATAACAATTGTTATTGTATTCGTTTACGAACCTTGCTATGATTGAAAGTGTCACTCTTTTTCATAAATCATTATTTAGGGGGAGTTAATGTGAAAAAATATGTTTATTTACTGCTTTTTCTTTCAGCAACACTATTTTCTTTCTTGGCTGGGCAACCTGCACCTGCTGAAGCTGCTTGGAGTCCTTCGATTTATACAATTACTGGAAATAAGTTTATTGATGTCAAAAGAGATGGTATTTTCACTCTTTCAGAGGGAGATTTACCTGTTAAAAATCAGCGGATTGAACTTTATAAAACTGCTTTGGATGCTCAAAATCAGACTAACTTATTCAAAGCTGCAACAACAAGTGCGGTAGGAACGTATAGCTTCAGCGGCTTGCAGAAAGGAACCTACTATATCCGTTATGACGAAAATAACGGTTATGCTCCGCTAATTCAATCACAGACTTACTATGATGCGCTCGGCAAACCTTTTTCTGGTATTCTGGAAATAAAGGTTAATTCATTATTAGTAAGTGCCAACCTAGCAGTGACAAAATCCGCTAATTTGAATTTTCATGTTTTTAGCGATTTGAACAGCAACGGCATGATGGATTCAACAGAAAAAAGGGAAAATAATAAAACAATGGTTATCGTGAATCTTACCAAAACCAGTGAAGCTCTTAATAATGGCGGACTTGGCGATATCAATCAAGCAGAGTTGATCGGCCAAGCGATGAAAGGCTCCATTACTATTGGCGACGGCGCGATTCAATTGCTGACAACCAAAAATAACCAGCCTATTCAGCTTCCTGATTCAGAAAGCGGTATCTATGTCGCCTTCCGTTCTCCTTTCAACCTGAAGCTAAGCGAGCTCATTGTTAACCTTCCTAAGATTAACGCATTATTGGATATCATTCTTTCGTCCAATGATTTTGCTCAGCTAATCGATAATCCTGACTTAATCTCAACTGGAGATATTACAACAACGCCTGATTATGATTATTTAAAAGATTTATCTGATTTCTTCTCAACAGCATTACATGAAGTCGATCAGTTAAATCTTGATCAATATCTTGGTTCAGATATTTCTACTTTGATTGCTAAAGGTCAAAATATTAGCAAACTTATTAGAAATTTTCCAGCAATGCGCTTTATCTCAGTAGATGTCTGGGGAAATTCTTACGATTTAACGAATTTCCAAGTTCAAAAAACGGCTGATTTCTTCTACGGTATTCGTCCATACGTGACCATTAAAGGAACCGTCTTTGACGATTTGAACGGAGATGGTGTTCGGAATGGATTGACCGAACCCTTACATGCGATTCCTGTAACAGCTTATGACAAAAATGGTAGAAAGCTTTCTACTGTTATATCTCCTGAACGTTTAGGAACATATACACTGAAAGAATTGCCTTACGATCAGGATATTTATCTGGTAGCTGAAACAGATATTCCAACAACTACTATTCAAACAAATATTCCAGCTGCTTTGTCCGGTAAACAGATTATCGCTGTTTATCACTTGTCTTCTCTTGAAGCAGAATCAACAATTTCTCAGAATATTGCTTTAAGACCAAACTAAATACGCTTCAAAAGATAGTGACACACGAAATGATTTTGCTAGTTTCAAGAGATTGTGGCAGAGTGTCCAGCTCTGAGAGACCAGTAGGTATTGTTCACCACTAGCTCGTACTTCGCTGTGTTTTTCAGTAATAAGCCGAATCATCCGAAAATTTTCAAGCGACACTGCGGGGGAATCAGAGCACAGAGAGCTTTTTCTCTACGAGTCTAACGATTCCCGAGAAAAGGGTTAAGTTCTTACAAGCTTGCTTACAGTTCTCACTTCGCTTCAATCCTCAAAGAATGGCGGCATTTAACACACTGTTTATTTGATTTTTGGGATCTGAGACAATGATATGTCTCAGATCTTTTTTTGTCTTCCTCTAGCTTTACTTACTTTTTCAGCGTACCTGTTGTTATTCATTATAGGAGAACTCCTACTAGAGGCGGATTTTTAACGAGAAAAATTTTGTTATCCTTATATATGTAAATAGAAAGAAGGATACTTATGGAAGCACAACAGCTTACATTTTTTGATGCATTAATGGACTTATTTATCGTGAACCCCATATGTCTTATCGGAGTCATTATTCTAGCAGGATTACTAATTTGGAGCTTAAAAGGGGAGCAAGTTTCAACCAAAATAAGCGTTTCTTTAGCTTCTTTATTATTGTTGTATTATTTATTCATTTCCTTAGTCAATGTTTTTGGTATCGCAACGCTTAGGGATTTTTCAAGACTTGGAGATTTAGGTGAATCTGTTTTTAATCCTAACATTGAACTAATCCCTTTTACAGATGGTTTTAGTCTTAGCTTTCTTCTAAATATTGTTGCTTTTATGCCGATTGGCTTTTTATTGCCGTTTATTAGCCCCGCTTTTAAGAATATAAAAAAAGTTATCTTATCAGGCCTACTACTTTCTCTCACAATCGAAATTAGCCAGCTGTTTACCTTGTATCGCGCAACAGATATTAATGATTTACTGACCAATACCTTAGGCGTCTTACTAGGTTATTGCTGTTATCTTTTGATTGCAAAGCTATTTCTAAAAAATAAAAAAGACCTTAGCTCAACAAATAAGCGCCTGCAGCTTTTACCGCCAGTTGTTTTACTGATTGGTTTTCTAACCATATTCTTACTTTTTTAAAGTTTTTTTCACCCTAAATGATGTCCTTACAGCAATTTTTAGCTGAAAAATACTTATCCCATAAAAAAACAGGCAGCCTTCTGCAAAGGCTGCCTGTTTTCTACTAAATTCTTATTTAGTTTCACGGTGTAAAGTAACTTTTCTTTCACGTGGACAATATTTATTCTTTTCCAAACGATCTGGATGGTTACGTTTATTTTTGCTTGTAAGGTAGTTGCGTTCTTTACAAGAAGTGCATTCTAAAGTGATGTTTACGCGCATTTCTATTCCCTCCTATACTGTATTCATTTGATCCTAAGATGTTTCTTAGCCTTAGATATCATACCATGATTTATTCTTAATTTCCAGTCCTTTTATCAAATTTGTAAAGGAGAACTACTTTACAAAATTATTGCTTATACATTTCGACATAAGCATTGATGATATCCTTAGCAAGGTACTGATTCATTTTATAGTTTTCAGCTGTATTGCTTATATTAGGCAAAATCACACTTACCGCAAGCTCAGGATCCTCATACGGTCCATAAGCAATGACATTACTGTTAATCGTTTCATGCAGCTCGCCCGTTTTTTCATCCTTGTAGAACGTTTCAGCCGTACCTGTTTTAGCAGCAATCGGCATGTTCGTATCACTCATATATTTACCAGTTGTAAAATTATGATTCCCATAGACTACATCATGAAATCCTTGTTGAATCAGCTTCATTTGGTCCGCACTGATATCCACTTCGTTTAAAAGCTTTGGCTGTGTTTCTTTTACCAGTTCACCTAATGTACCGTCTGGATTATTACCATAAATCCCCTGAACCAGATAAGCAGCCATCCGTTTGCCGTCGTTTGCTACAGTTCCTACATATTGTGCCAGTTGCAAGGCTGTATAAGTATCATACTGACCAAAGGACAAATCAAGCAGGCTACCCGCACTTGGCGGATCCTGATACTCCCCTTTGAAATCCGTATTGACAATACCAGTTGATTCTCCCGGAAGGTCAATCCCGGTGGAGACTCCCATGCCATACTCGCCATAGGCTTTTCTCAAAATATCAAACACTCTTGAATCACCAGTATTGTAAGGAACACTCATCCCATAACTGTATTCAGTACCCAGCATTTTGAACACCAGCTGCATCATATACGCATTCGAAGAGTATTCCAGTGCTTGTTCAGCAGAAATTGGTATCTTATTATTCAGTAACTGGTTGAAGTTCGAAGATTTTAAGCCGCTCCCGCCAATTTGAATGGGCTCATCAATAAGTACTTCATTTCCTTGAATCACACCCGATTGATAGCCGGCAGTAAGTGTTGCTCCCTTAACGACCGATCCAGGTACAAATGCATCACTGACCGCACCTAACGGATTAGCTGTCAGCTCTCCTGTTTCAACATCGCGGCTAAATCCAACTAATGCGCGAATTGCTCCGGTTTTAGGGTTGGTTATTGCTACATATACTCCGCCGGAATAAGGTGCATTGCCGCTGGCTACCAGCTGTTCATAATGGGACTTAACAACTTCTTCTGCCTTCTTTTGAAACTCCAAATCTATTGTCAGTTTAATATTTTGTCCTTTTTCACCTTCAGATACCAACGTCTGGCTGGCTACTTTTCCATCACTGCCAAGAACAATCTCAGATTTTGATTTGATTCCTTGTAAAACAGACTCATATTGTTTTTCTAGGTAGCTGGTTCCCACCCGATCATTTCTAGCATAACCTTTAGCGAGATATTCATCCGCTTCTTCAGCCGGCAAACCAGCTTTTTCTGTTGAAATCGTTCCAAGAATACTTCTAAGCTCTTCTCCCTGAGGATATTCTCTCGTCCAGTCTGTCCCCGTAGAAACCCCGGGAATATTCGCTATATTTTCACCAATAACCGCTACTTCTTCATCTGTTACTCCTTCACTCTTGATAAAGGTTGTATTCAGCTCTGAAACAGCGCTCATCCGTTTAAAGATAGTCGCAGCTTTAAGAGTTTTTTCGTCGAAATTAATTTCTTCAGGCGTCACTTTTTCTACAGTTAAGGCGTATAGCGTTCCCTGATCAGTAATCACATTTCCTTTTTCGTCTTTCTTATCTTCATCAGTCAGGCGCTCCTGTGCCGCTTTTAGATGCTCTTTATCCGCTAACCAGAAATCTTTTTTATCACGTTCGGTTAATTCATCAGCAGGAACATCTACTAAACTGTTCACACGATTCGCAATCTCTAGAAGATCCGCTGATTGAACATTCTTCCCTCGAGTATAGGTAATTGCCAAATTAGATTTATTGCTGACCAGAACCGCTCCTGAAGCATCATAGATTTCTCCTCTGGGCGCACCGCTTTGAACAACTAAATCAGAGCTCTGAGCAATTCTCTCTGAAAAACTGGTTCCTTCTGCAATTTGCAGATAAGCCAGCCGTACAATTAAAGAAACAAATAAACCGAAGATTACAAAAAATAATAGGTTTAAGCGAAAAGGGATATGAGATTTTCTGGCCTTATATGTACTAGGTTCTTCCTGTGTCTTTTTCCATTTATCTAAAAAATTCATTTTTTATCGTTATCCTTTCAAGTAGAAAAGTCCTGCCTTCTATTCTAACGAAAAATTAGAGAAAATCATAGTCAAATCAGCAAGCTTAAATAAATTATTTATTTTTCTTAAAACATTTTTTATCCAGAAATTTAGGAATAGTCTATTGCTCTGTATCAATCAGCATTACTCAGGACATTTTTAGACCTTTTAGGCAAAACGGATTGCATCTCCTACATTTTTCGAGATTTTCCTCATCTTAGTTATACCAAGATGAGATAGAAACAACTATTCATCTAGTTTTGTTTTTTAATTCAAATAAACGACAAGACAAAAGTATCTCACTCCTTTTTATTTCTCAGAGTTAAATACCTTTGTCTTGATTTTTTACTTAGTTAGTTGTAGTAGCTAAACAGGCGGCTTCGGCACTAGCGGCTAAAGTTTTTAACTTCTGCTGCCATGCTTTCAACAAAAATATTTAAATCTTCGATAGCTGTTTCCTTGCTGCCGTATCGGCGGATGTTGACTGTTACCTCAGCAACCTCCTTATCGCCAACAACGACCTGGTAAGGAACTTTTTGTGTTTGAGAAGCGCGGATTTTGTATCCCATTTTCTCATTACGGTCATCCACTTCTACTCTCAACCCTTCTGCTTGAAGCCGTTCCTTAATTTCATAAGCATAGTCTGAGTGAGCATCAACAGAAACCGGAATAATCGTTGCTTGGATTGGCGCCAGCCAAGTTGGAAAGGCACCTTTATAAACCTCTGTCAGATAAGCAACAAAACGCTCCATTGTTGAAACAATTCCCCGATGGATAACAACCGGACGATGCGTATTTTCGCCATCTTCACCTACATAAGTCAAATCAAAACGCTCAGGCAGTAAGAAATCAAGCTGGATTGTTGATAATGTTTCTTCCATTCCAAGTGCTGTTTTAACCTGTACATCCAGTTTTGGACCATAAAAGGCTGCTTCGCCGTCAGCTTCAAAGTAGTCAAGCTCCATTTCATCCATAGCCGCCTTCAGCATTGTCTGAGCCTTTTCCCACATTGCATCATCATCAAAATATTTATCTGTATTATTAGGATCACGATAGCTTAAACGGAACCGGTAATCAGTAATATTAAAATCTGCATATACTGCTACCATCAACTCCAATGTCCGCTTGAATTCTTCTTTAATTTGGTCTGGACGAACAAAGGTATGTCCGTCATTCAAAGTCATTTCACGCACACGCTGTAGACCTGATAAAGCGCCGGATTTTTCATAGCGGTGCATCATACCCAACTCCGCAATCCGAATTGGCAGTTCACGATAGCTGTGGATATCATTTTTATAAACCATCATATGGTGAGGACAGTTCATCGGGCGTAATACAAGCATTTCACCGTCTCCCATGTCCATTGGCGGGAACATATCTTCATGATAGTGGTCCCAGTGTCCAGATGTCTTATACAAATTCACGTCAGCCATAATTGGTGTGTACACATGCTGATACCCCAGACTAATCTCTTTATCTGTGATATAACGTTCAATTGTGCGACGGATAGTTGCTCCTTTAGGCAGCCAAAACGGTAAGCCGGAACCAACCTCTTGAGAAATCATAAATAAATCTAATTCTTTTCCTAATTTACGATGGTCTCTTTCTTTCGCCTCTTCCCGCAGCTTAATAAACTCTTTCAAGTCTTTCTTATCAAAGAATGCTGTTCCATAGATCCGCTGCATCATATGGTTATCAGAGCTTCCACGCCAGTAAGCACCTGCTACTGACAACAGCTTGAACACTTGTATTCTGCCAGTTGAAGGAACATGTACACCTCGGCATAAATCAACAAAATCTCCCTGATCATAGACCGTTATCACTTCATCATCCGGCAGTTCGCTAATCAGTTCAACCTTGTAAGGATCATCAGCGAACAATGACAAGGCTTCTTCCTTCGTTACGACCTTGCGTACGATTGGATTGTTTTCCTTAACAATCTTCATCATTTCAGCTTCAATCGCTGGCAAATCTTCTACAGTTACCGGCGATTCACCATTATCTGTATCATAATAAAAACCGCTATCAATCGCTGGTCCAACACCAAACTTGATATTAGGAAACAGACGGCGTAAAGCATTCGCCATCAAATGTGCAGTTGAATGGCGCAGAATACCTAGCGCATCTTCATGATCTGGTGTAACAATTTCAATCGTTCCATCCTCTTCGATTGGTCGGTCCAAGTCGATAAGCTCCCCATTAAACTTTCCTGCCAGAGCCTTTTTACCTAAACTATTACTAATGCTTTTAGCGATTTCCAGTGTAGAAATGCCAGCCTCAAACTCTTTGACTGCTCCATCTGGAAAAGTAATTTTAATTGTCATTTTTTCTTCCTCCTTAAACTATTCATGATTGAAAAGAATCGTTTCACTTAAGATATCTCTATTCACTTTTTGATTAGATGAAACGAGGACCCCGATTACTGAATCTCTGTTTAAATTAGTTTTAGAACTTCAAGTTCAAGAGCCCTTCGCTCGTGTTCCTCTCGCCAAGTGCTGTTCATCATCTACTCTGGCTTGCCAATCGTAGTGATTCTGCTCATTGTGACTTCGCTCGTGTTCCCCTCGCCAAGTACTGTTCATCATCTACTCTGGCTTTGCCAGTCGTAGTGATTCACAGCAAAAAATCCTAGTATCTGCAAACAGATACTAGGACGAAAAGTTCGTGGTTCCACCTAATTTTAAATAAAGCAAATAAGCTCTATTCCTCAAAAAGTATTAACGGTTCAACCGCCTTTGTTTCAACAAAGGTTTCAAAAGTGGTCATCCCCTGCACTAGTCTGGAAAAATTTCAGCATGATTTTCCTCTCTGTTAAGACTGTTCTCAAGTTCAGTTGTCTTTTTCTTCAATCAATTATGTTTTAATTTAATCACTTCTCTAAGTAAAAAGCAAGCCTTTACTTTGGCAATTTCTTTTTCAATGATTAAAAATGATTGGTTCCCGCAAAATAACCTGTTGGCTCGTCCTATTCAATTGATTTCAGCGTATTACTTTTTCCAAGCTCCTCCTTGTGCATAGCGCCCTTTCTTCATCTCATTCACAATTACATGAATATTCTGCTCTGGTGCTCCAGTATTTTTGGAAACCACTTCTGTAATTTCCTTAACCATATTGGTCAGCTGCTCTTCACTACGTCCTTCGACTAATTCAACGTGGATAAACGGCATATCATTTCCTCCCATAGATTTATTCAACTATTTCTTTCATTTCAAATATTATACTCTAAAACTTAATTTTAGTATTGTAGTTTGATACTACTGTAGCAACAGGATTTCCAGATTAGTTGAGAGAACAGCTTTTTAGTATGAGGTCATCAAAAAAAGAACCCAAGTCCTCTGTACCGACCTCTAAAAGTTAGATTTTCAGGTCTAACTTTTTAGGGTCACTACAACACGCTACTCAGGTTCTTTTAAGCTATTATCCTTTTATCTATACTGGTGTGCCGTAATCCACAGGCTTATCAAATTCACCAGGTGCATCATCATATATGTGTCCGTAAATGATAACCGGCATTCCTGGATAAGAAGCCGCAAATATCTGTGCCATTGCTTCTCCGGGAGTATTGATACAGCCGTTGCTGCCAAAGTTTGTTTTGTAAGCTTCCTTATTTCCAAAGTATTCTGCCTTGTAGTCCGCATCATGAATACCAATTTGTGTAACTACTCCGCCATAACTCAACAGCGGCATCCAGTAATTAACAGGTACACTGTATTCTGAACCATCCAACATTGAGCCTTCCAGATTTGTATCTGTATCTTTGTAAAGAATAGTATGGAATCCTGGCACAGTTGCCGTTCCTTTATTATAACGTCCAGTGATTACAGATGTTTCAACTGTTTTCACACCATCTTGAAAGAAGTACATCATTTGATTGTTTAAATCAATCTCTACATAGGTTTTATTCACCACTGTGGATTGGTTCACATCCCCATCAATAACTGCAGCAACTGCCTCTTCTGCATTAGCACTTTCTAACGCTTGAACAATTAAGTTAGCTGTTTCAGCGATATTTATCGACCAGCCATAACTGCCATTATTTTTGAACTGTCTAGTTTCTCCATGGACATTTGTAAAAGTAATTGGCAATGAGCTGGAAGAGTATTCCGGACTAATCGCAGTAACCCAAGCTTCAACTGCTGCTGGATCGACATTCCCTTCATCATTGATAAATCCCTGTTGTGCTTCTTTAGGGATTTCCAGTGACTTATCATTAATAGTCAGCGTAACTTTTTTATTTTCTTTTTGTGACAGCGTAGTCAACTGATTTTTTAACTCTTCACTACTCTGAAGCACAGCTGGTTTTTGATAAAAATCTTTTACACTATAACTATAATTCCCAGAATTTTTTTCTACATCTGTAAGAATCTTATTTTTAAGAGCTTCTTTGTCAACGATTGTACCATACTGTTCTGGAACAATTTGAAAGCCTGTATCCAAACGTTGAATATGAGCATCCTGACTTGGTGTTCCTTCTGCAAATGTCAACTCGTCCAGTTTCGTGCTAAGCTCACTTTTAAAGGAATCATTCACGGGAAGATTGATTGCTTGTTTACTAATATTTTTATTCAAAAATTCTTCTGTGACACTGTATTTTTCCGGAAGCTGAATGGTATGTTTTTGTCCATCAGCCAATTCTATCGTGATTTCTTCCGAACCATTAAGCTCTTCTAGTTTCTTTTGAGCCGCTTCAACATTTAACCAACCAATATCTACGCCGTTTGCATTTGCCGTAGGTAAAAAATGCGACTGAAAAAAGATAAAACCAACTAGTAAAATACCTGTAAAAACAGTAATAGCAGCTATCAAAGGTACCGCTATTGACTTTCTTTTAGGCTTTCCATTTTTAGGAACTTTCGGTTTTTGAGTATTTTTTGTTTGAGTCTGCTGATTCCTAGCAGAACGAGTAGTTAAATTATTTTCATCCATTTTATCTATCTTCCTTTTTTAATTATCTATAACAGAGAACATAAACATCAGCTATTTTAAACTTATCCGTTCATTTTCCTATGACCTACACATTTTTCTATTCTACCATAAATAGATGAACTATCGTAGTATTTCTTTGTGCATTTTTTTAATTTATTAGGAAAATATTATTAATTATTATCACGTATCGCTTAATTCTTAACTACCTGTTACTCAAGCATATAAGAATCTATAGACAATTGCTACTTATATGCTTGAATCTTCTTAACCTTTTTCACAATCTTCTTGTTTTTTAATATTGAAAACTAAGAGATTCTAAAATTGTTAAAAATTTACTTAAACCCTTTAAAAATCCCACTATTTTAAACTAAAATACTCTAAACTAAAAATTGGAGAAAGAAGGAGATAACATGAAAAAAATTAGGTTCTTTTTGTTATTTATGATCATTGTTGGCATTTTATATACTGGTTCACTATTTTTTATGATTTTAAAAGGTACAAAAGAACAGCCGGCTAATCAGCCAGACACCATACTGATTTTAGGCGCACAGGTCAGAGGCTCCAGTAAAGAGACCGCTTATCCCAGTACGGTTCTGACAGAGCGTCTGGACACAGCTTTACCTTTCATAAATAAAAATCCTAACTCAATCATTATCGTATGTGGCGGACAAGGAGCAGATGAACCCGATTCTGAAGCAAATGTTATGGCTGATTATTTGATTGACAAAGGAATTGATGCTGACCGACTCATCAGAGAAGATAGTTCTACCCGAACAAAAGAAAATATAGTGAACGCCCAGAAAAAAAGAGAGCTGGGAAAAACAGTTATTGTTACAAGTGATTTTCATATCTACCGTTCAAAGCTGTTGGCTCGTCGATTAGGAATTAAAGAGATTAGCGGTTTACCTGCCGTTTCACATTCTTCAGTTACACCCAATATGTATTTAAGGGAAATTATTGCTTTGGGATATGCGGTCATTTTCGATTGGTAATGTTAGGTGCTTTATTAGTATAAACAAAGAGCTGTAAGAAATGAGTTCATTTCTTACAGCTCTTTTTATCATTATTTTTTCACAGCTTTTTTATTCTTCCCTTGAAGATACATCCCAACTGCACTTACCAGAAGTAGATAGCCCAGCATAGAAACTGCTGTCTCCTGCTCTCCTGTGTTCGGAAGTCTGCGGGTAGGGCTTGCGCTTCCTGTAGTATTCGTGCTTGGCAATAAAGTTGTACTGCCTGTATTAGGCAACGTGATGCCAGGGTTACTAGGATTTGGTATTACTGGTGTATTGATTTCTTTTCCTGTCACAGTCACACTATCTTGACTTCCTACAGGATTGCCCAGTTCATCCTGACCAGTCACATTGGCAGTATTTACAATTTGCTGTTGATGCTGTATACCTGTAGCCTTCACTTTAAAGCGAATATCCCAAACCTCACCTGCTAACATTTCTGCCCTGCTGTAGGTAAAGGTATTATCAGACCAGTGAAGCTCATCAGTAACTTCTTTTCCATCTACTTTTGTTGAACCACTAACATAGACAAGTCCTGCCGGCAGCTGATCCACCACTCGCGGATTGATGACTTTTCCACCTGGGGTTGTATTGTTGCGCACAACTAGACGGTACTCAAATTCTTCATTCAAGCCAATTGTTTTATCTGCTTCTTTTCCAAAGTCTGTGTCATTTGCTGTCTTCACACTCTTTTCCAAACTTAAATCAGGTGTGGTTACAGCAGTGATTACGACATCATCTTCATCTGTATGCTGCGTACCGTTTACATCACTTCCAGAAACAGAAGCAAGGTTTGGTATATCGCCTACCTTGTTTACAGTTACAGTAAACTCAATCGTCAGCTTTGTACCTCCGGCAAATGGCGATGGTAACGGATAAGTTAGTTCATTATTACTCCAAACCTCATCACTGATTAGCTCTCCATTTACCTTAGTAGTTCCGGCTTTATAAGTCAGACCCTCCATCAATGTGTCCATTACAATTCCGTTGTATACATTGCCAGTACCAGCCTCACCGTTAGTTACAACCAGGCGATACGTTACATCATTACCCTGCTTAACTTTAGTATTTCCAACAACTGATTTGGTAATCTGCGGATCTGCTGGTTTATAGATAGTCACTTCATTTGAAGGAATCTTAGGCGTAGAAGTTTCTGTCTCACCATACGATGGCACCTTCCCTTCCACATGCCCAATGTTTGTACTAATTCCTTGAGAAGCTGCTGTTACTGTTACATCAAAGCTAATTATCTTACTGCTGTTTTCCTGCAGCGTGCCAATATCCAAAGTCAGCTGTTGACCAGAGATATTGCTGTTTGAAGCAGGAGCTCCATCAATCGTTAAGGTACCCGGAACAAATATCAACCCTTCAGGAATTGTATCTGTAACTGTTACATTCTTCACTTCAGAAAGCTCCTGGGTAATATTTTCAACAATTAGGTTGTACTTAATTACTGTTCCAACAGCAACAACCTGAGTATGCAGATCCAGCGTATTATCTGCTGACTTAACTTCTTTAGTAATCTGCAGTTCTCCCGGACCGGGAATCACTGCCACCTCTGCATTATCTGAATCTTGATATGTCGTTACAGCGTCACTGTCAGTTCCAGATACCTTAGCGGTATTAGGAATAGTTCCTAACTGATCAGAAATAACTCGTACCTTAAAGGTAATGGTAATTGTTTCTCCCCCTTTGAATTCTGCCGGAAGGGCATAATTCAACGTGTTGCCAGACCAGCCGGCTTTACTGTCAGTCACATTTACTCCGTCTACTTTTGTTGATTTTTGCACGTATTCTAATCCCGTAGGCAAAGTATCCGTTACTGTCCCCGCGTGTAGAGAACCCGTTGCATCATCAAGTCCATTTCGAACAATCAACTGATACTCGAATTCTTCCCCATTAATTACTTGTGGAAGATCATCACGGCTATTTCCAGCTGTATCAAGGACTGTTTTCTCAATAGTAGGAGCTGGTTTTTTATGATTTACCACATCATCTTGGATTTCATCCAGCGGATTCCAATTTCCCGCCAAGTCAGCAACACTACCTATGGCTGTAGCAATATTCTCTAAAGCCCCCTTGGCAGCTGCTGTCACTTCAACATCAAAAGTAATTGTACTTGTTTGACTTTCCAAAAGGTTTCCTACATTAACTTTTAAAACCTGACCACTAACCAGGTTGTCTGGTCTCGTCTGATTGTCTACTTTTAATGAGCCTTTTTGATAAATCAATCCTACTGGAATGTCATCCTTAACAATGACATCTCTGACTTCGGATGGATCTGTTATTGTATTTTTAACTACAACTGTATACGTAATAATATCGCCTACAGATACTATTTTATTGTCAATATTTGCACCGTTCTTACTTACTGTTTTTTCTAGGGCAAGTTCCCCCGCTGTCCGAACAGTCGTAATATCTGCTGAGTCATCGTCTGTATACGTTTGACCATCTGTATCTTCTCCAGATACATCTGCTATGTTGATAATAGCTCCCAGCGTATCAGTCTCAACTCTAACTTTAAATTCAATGGTTACAGCTGCGCCGCCCTTCATAGGTGTCGGCAAGGCCACACTCAAGGTTTCACCTGTCCAGCTGCTTTCTGCGATTACTTGGTTATTTACCATAGTTGTATTCGGCACATGACTTAATCCGGCAGGCAGAGCATCTGTTACCACTCCATCAATCAAATCGCCAGTGTTTATGCCGCCATTTGTTACAACTAAGCGGTAGGTTACTTCCCCGCCTTTGATTGTCGTACCATTTGTCGGCGAAACAATTGTTTTCTCAATCATCGGTTCTGGTGCTCTGTGAACAACCACCTCGTTTGATGGTTTTTCCGGCAAGGTTTCAACTGGTTCTCTTGGATCTGGTGTAACTGCTCCCGTTACTACTGCTTGATTAATACTTGATACTTCAGAGGCATTCGTGACTTTTACCAAGAAACTAATTGTCGCACTCTGCCCTTCTGTTAACTCTTTGTTCAGGGCTACTTCCAGATTTTGTCCGGAAATGTTTGGATTTAAAACAGCCTGCCCATCGATTTCCAAAGAACCTGTTTGATAAAGCAGTCCTGCTGGAATAGTATCCTTAACAAGAATATTGCTTACTGTAGAAGGTTCTGTCGCTGCATTCGTTACAACTAATGTGTAGCGAATAACATCATCCACCTGAACAATCTTGTCATTCAAATCAATTGCACCTGCTTCATCCAAAACAGCTTTCTGAATGTTCAATGCACCTGCCCCGCGAACAACATCTATATCGGCATCATCTGTATCTGTATAATCAGTCGTTCCATCACGGTCTTCACCAGTTACCTCTGCATTGTTCTTAATAATGCCTAGCTCACTGACAGTAGCTGCATACAATACTTCTACCTCAAAGGTAATCACTTTGGCAGCTCCACCAGCGAATTCTGCCGGTAAAGTATACGTAAAGCTATTTCCGTTCCAAACCGCTGCTGCATCAGAAACTGGCACTTGATCAACTTTTGTTGTATTCGGAACATAGCTTAGACCTGCTGGCAAGCTATCTGTTACTGTTCCATTGTATAACGTACCTGTTGTACTTGCCGTTCCATTAGTCACAACCAGCTGGTACGTAAAAGTATTTCCTTTCGCAAGCTGTTCAGTCGCTGTAGCTACTTGACCATTCTTTGTTAATACATCTTTTTCAATCTTGGGTTCCGGCTGTTTATGGTTTTCTACATCATCTGTCACTTCATTGGATGGCGTTTCATTTCCATTGACGTCTGTCACTTTTCCGACTGCAGAGGCAACATTGACAACAGACCCCTTCGCATCAGCAGTTACTTGAACATCAAAAGTGATTTCACGCGTCTCGTTTTCCTGTAGAGAACCAATTTCCACACTCAGATCTTGTCCAGTGACTGAACTATCCGGTGTAGACGCACCATCAACCTTCAGTGTACCTGCCTGATAAATTAAACCTGACGGAATCACATCTTTAACCGTGATAGCCTTCACTTCTGATGGCTCAGCTACGATATTTTTTACAACAATTGTATACGTAATAATATCGCCAACGGCCACTACTTTATTATCAATATCTACAGTACCCTTGCTGACAGCTTTGGTTAAAGCTAATGATCCTGGTTTTTTCATTGTAGTAATGTCAACGGTATCATCATCAGTGTAATTTCCCTGACCGTTCATATCCTGACCAGAAACCTCTGCTGTGTTTGGAATCACTCCAATAGTCGTTGTATCTACTTTTACTTTAAATTCAATGGTTGCAGTTGCTCCGCCAGCCATTGGTGTCGGTAAAACAGCAGTTAATGCTTCACCAGACCAGCTGCTTTCAGCAACAGGATTTCCATTTAATGTTGTTGTGTTAGCAACATGCTTTAACCCTGCTGGTAAACTGTCAGTAACTACGCCGTTTGTCATCGTACCCGTATTTGCATCACCGTTTGTTACAACCAAACGATAAGTTACTTCATCACCATTCATAACAATGCCATTTGCAGGCGTAACAACTGTTTTTTCAATTGTCGGATTCGGTGCTCGGTAGTTCAGCACCTCATCATCATCGGTACTATCGCCTTCTGTACCATCTGGGTAAGTGACCTTACCAGTTACATCGGCGATATTGGTAATTTCACCTTTCGCTGTTGCTGTCACCTTAACCTTAAATGTAATTGTCTTCGTTTCATTTTCCAGTAGTGTACCAACATTGATACTCAAATTTTGTCCTTGAATATGGCTGTCCGGATACACTGTACCATCTACAGCTAAGCTGCCTGTTTGATAAATCAATCCCTCTGGGATTGCATCTGTAATTGTTACTTCACGCACTTCAGATGGATCTGCTACTGTGTTTTTCACAATCAGTGTGTATTCGATAACTTCATCTACACCGACCACTGACTGATTGCCTACATCCACGGATTTCTTTAGTGACAATGCTCCTGGTTTTCTTACCATTGTAATATCGGCAGTGTCATTGTCTGTATAATCTTTTCCAGTTGTCGGATTTCCGTTGCCGTTGATGTCTTTTCCGGCAACGACTGCTGTATTTGGAATCACACCAATGAAATCTGTTTCTACTGTTACTTGGAACTCTATCGTCGCTGTTGCACCGCCTAGCATTGGATCTGGCAGAGTCACAGTTAGATTTTCCCCATTCCAGCTGCTTTCTGCTACTACCTTGCCATCTATCGTGGTTGTATTTGCCACATGAACAAGACCTGCTGGTAAGCTATCCGTTACTGTTCCAGCTGTCAGTGTCCCTGTTTTGGCGTCACCATTGGTGACCACTAAGCGATACATTACTTTATCGCCTTTTCTCACTTCACCACTGGCAGGACTAACCACTGATTTTTCAATCGTTGGTGCTGGTGCTTTATGCGTAACCACTTCATTTGATGTTTCTTCAATCGGCTGATTTGGTTCCCTTGGATCTGGTGTTATTTCTCCCGATGCAATCCCTTTGTTCACACTACGAACAGCGGATACATCGGTCACTGTTACAAGGAAGCTAACAGTTAAACTTTCGTTTTCCTGAAGCGTTTTTCCAGTATTAACAATTAATTTATTGGTTCCATCTACATTTCCTGTAGCTAGCTGTCCATCTACTGTTACAGAACCAGAAACAAAATCGAGTCCTTCCGGTAATTGGTCAGTCACAACAACATTCTTCACTTCTGAAGGTGCTGTTTCTGTATTCTTGACAATAATCGAGTAGCGAATCGTTTCGCCTACTTGTACTACCGTATCATGTAAATCTGTGGATCCTGCTTGATCCAGCACCTTCTTCTCAACGGATAGCGCACCCGGCCCACGAACGATTTCAACCTCTACTGTGTCTTCATCTTTATAATCAGGTGTCCCCGATTTATCTTCTCCTGAAACCTTCGCTGTATTCGGGATAAGCCCTAACGCTGCACTAGCCTCTACTTCGACTTCAAAGACTAGCGTAATCGTTTCACCACCCTTGAATTCTGATGGTAAAGCATAAGTCAGTTCATTCCCGCTCCATCCTGCTACTGAATCTGAAACAGGAAGCCCATCTACAACAGTCGAATTTTGTACATATTTAATTCCAGCTGGCAGTTTATCTGTTACTGTTCCGTTGTACAGGCTACCTGTTGTATCAGCTTGGCCATTAGTAATAACTAGTTGATACTTGAAACGGTTGCCATTCGTCACCTGTTCTGTAGCTCCGGCAACTTGGCCATCTTTTGTTAACACGTCTTTTTCAATTTTTGGTTCCGGCTGCTTATAGTTCAGCACCTCATCATCATCGGTACTATCGCCTTCTGTACCATCTGGGTAAGTGACCTTACCAGTTACATCGGCTATATTGGTAATTTCACCTTTCGCTGTTGCTGTCACCTTAACCTTAAATGTAATTGTCTTCGTTTCATTTTCCAGCAGTGTACCAACATTGATACTCAAATTTTGTCCTTGAATATGGCTGTCCGGATACGCTGTACCATCTACAGCTAAGCTGCCTGGTTGATAAATCAATCCCTCTGGGATTGCATCTGTGATTGTTACTTCACGCACTTCGGATGGATCTGCTACTGTGTTTTTCACAATCAGTGTGTATTCGATAACTTCATCTACACCGACCACTGACTGATTGCCTACATCTACGGATTTCTCCAGTGACAATGCTCCTGGTTTTCTTACCGTTGTAATATCGGCAGTGTCATTGTCTGTATAATCTTTTCCAGTTGTCGGATTTCCGTTGCCGTTGATGTCTTTTCCGGCAACGACTGCTGTATTTGGAATCACA
Source organism: Enterococcus sp. LJL128 (assembly GCF_056924295.1). Classification (NCBI taxonomy): domain Bacteria; kingdom Bacillati; phylum Bacillota; class Bacilli; order Lactobacillales; family Enterococcaceae; genus Enterococcus; species Enterococcus sp. LJL128. Next base: position 48,731 of record NZ_JBXPBP010000014.1, read on the forward strand.
CCAATGAAATCTGTTTCCACTGTTACTTGGAACTCTATCGTCGCTGTTGCACCACCTAGCATTGGATCTGGCAGAGTCACAGTTAGACGTTCCCCATTCCAGCTGCTTTCTGCTACTACCTTGCCATCTATCGTGGTTGTATTTGCCACATGAACAAGACCTGCTGGTAAGCTATCCGTTACTGTTCCAGCTGTCAGTGTCCCTGTTTTGGCGTCACCATTGGTGACTACTAAGCGATACGTTACCTTATCACCTTTTCTCACTTCACCGCTGGCAGGACTAACCACTGATTTTTCAATCGTTGGTGCTGGTGCTTTATGCGTAACCACTTCATTTGATGTTTCTTCAATCGGCTGATTTGGTTCTCGTGGATCTGGTGTTATTTCTCCCGATGCAACCCCTTTGTTCACACTACGAACAGCGGATGCCTCAGTTACAGTTACAAGGAAGCTCACGATTAAACTTTCATCTTCCCGTAATGTCAGCCCAGTCGTTACTGTCAGTTTATTTGCACTATCCGTGCTGGCAGCTACTGGAATACTATTTACTGTGGCTGAATTAAAGACAAAGCTTAAGCCTTCCGGTAATTGGTCAGTCACAACAATATCTTTTACTTCTGAAGGTGCTGTTTCTGTGTTTTTAACAATAATCGAGTAACGAATCGTTTCGCCTACTTGTACTACCGTATCATGTAAATCTGTGGAGCCTGCTTGATCCAGCACCTTCTTCTCAACGGCTAGCGTACCCGGCCCACGAACGATTTCAACCTCTATTGTATCTTCATCTTTATAATCAGGTATCCCTGATTTATCTTCTCCTGAAACCTTCGCTGTATTCGGGATAAGCCCTAACGCTGCACTAGCCTCTACTTCGACTTCAAAGACTAGCGTAATCGTTTCACCACCCTTGAATTCTGCCGGCAAAGCATACGTCAACGCATTCCCGTTCCATCCTGCTACTGAATCTGAAACAGGAAGCCCATCTACAACAGTCGAATTTTGTACATATTTAATTCCAGCTGGCAACGTATCTGTTACTGTACCGTTGTACAGGCTACCTGTTGTATCAGCTTGGCCATTTGTGATAACTAGTTGATACTTGAAGCGGTTGCCGCTTGTTACTTTTTCGGTGCCTTTAACAACTAAGCCCGTAGCACTTAATACATCTTTGGTAATTGCTGGTTCTGGCGCCTTGTAATTTACTACTGAATCTTCAATTTCGTCCAGACTTTCTGTTTTCGCTGAATCATTTGGATCAACAGGGACTTTTCCGTTTGCTTTCCCTGTATTGAGAATATCTTTTAGAGCACTTTCTTCAACAATCACTTTGAACTTGATTGTCTTACTTTCATTTTCCTTAAGTATTCCTACATTAACTGTTACTTCTCCATTTTCGACTTTACCAGTCAAGCCTGTGTCCATAACTAGAGAGTTTGATACATAGGTCAATCCATCAGGAATTTTATCTGTCAGAACTACATCTACGATTAAAGATGGATCACTATTGGTATTTTTCACTACAAGCTCATATTCAAGCTCAGTCCCAACAGCTACTACCTTGTTCTCCCAATCTGTTCCATTTGAATAGACATTTTTTTCAAGTGACAATATTCCTTTATTACGAACTGGCGTTACTGACGCATCATCAGTCAGTTCATTGATCGGCGTAGTCAAAGCTGCATTGTTCGCATCCACATCTTCAAACTCACCATTCAAGCTAACTGTGTTTTTTAAAGCTACATCAACAGTATCTCCGGTTACTTCCACATTATAAACAATACGCAATGTTTCCCCGGCTTTTAAATCAAATCCGCTATACGTGAATGACTGACCATTCCAGGTAATTGCCGGATTACTAACTGCACCTGTATTTTTAGTAACAGTCATTGAATTTTGAACATACGTTAGTCCACTAGGTAAAAGATCGGTAATTTTTCCATTAATAATTGGTGCACCTTTATCATTTTTGACAATTAAAATATAAGGTACAATCTGACCTTTTACTACATTTTCATGTTTCTGACCTTCTGCCATTACATATTTTTCAAGGGATGGTTCTGGTTCGATTCTGGTTTTACTATCGTCTTCAGCTTCGACGTCTTTGGGCTGCTCAGGCTTTTCATTCACTGTTCCTTTAGCTGTGGCAACATTTTTCAAAGACCCGCTAGCTGAAGCAGATACTTTAACATCAAAAGTGATTTTTACTTCATCCTGATCAGCTAAATCCTTCACTGGAACTTTGATTTGCTGGCCGTTAATTTCTAAACCATCAATTGGATGAATAGCAGTTCCATCCACTTTCACTGTACCTTGAAGGATAGTCAGACCATCTGGTACAACGTCTTCTACGACAACATTGCTGACAAGAGAACCAGAATCTGCTGGTTTGCTATTTTTCACAATAATGGTATACGTAATCGTATCGTCTACCTGTACCGTAGCTTGACTAACTTTTTTAAGAATCTCTAACTCACCTGGCTGATGAACAAATTCCACAGCTACATCCGCTTCAGCTTCAGTAGAATGAACCCCGCTTTTATCGGTACCTATTATTACAGCCTGGTTTGTTCTTAACGTACCTGTTGGATCCTTAAACACATCTGTATCTGCTTTTACTGCAAAAATAATTTGAACGACCTGATCCGATGTCATTGGACTCAACTCGGTAATTTTAGAAAAATCAATTATTAGTTTTTTTCCGGAAACAGCTATTGCATCCGAAGGAACTGTAATCTCTGTTCCATTGACTAGAATCACGTATTGATTGCCAGCGGAAATTTCAACATCATCCGGTAATGTATCCGTTAGTAGCCCATTGTACATTGGACCAGAATCCGCTGCTAAGCTGACATCTAGTGTATAGAAGAATTCTTCATTTACAAACCATTTACCGTTATCGATTAGACTTCCTGAATTTTGAGGAGCTACATCGTAGACATGTTTTTCTAACAGCACTTCTGGTTTACGATGTTTTAATTCTACATCAACTACTCCAGTATCTGTTGTAGGATTATTTCCATCTTTATCTGTACCAGCAATTTCTGCTGTATTCGTAATTAAATTTTGTTTAGGCGTTGTACTCGAATCTGTTTCAGGCAGTCGCTCATCGGCTATTACACCAAAACTAATCGTAAAGGTTACATCATTCAACATTGGATTTAACTCTGTAACGTTTGTTAAATCAACAGCCAGCTCATACTCTGCTAAATCTGCAGCTGAGCCTGCTTTGTTTGTCCAGGCATTTGATAGATGCTGAGAGCTAATTAAGGTTCCGCTTTTATCAAAAATATCAATATAAGTAGAACTTTCATCTACCTTCAGCCCTTTAGGCAGTGTATCCGTTACTACACCATTGTACATAGCACCTGATCCAGCATTCAGCGAACCATCAATCGCATAATAGAATGTGTCGCCAGAAAATACTTTGTCAATATTTTGTGCCGGTCTGCTGCTTCTAGGATCTGTATCGTAAACTGATTTACTTAGCTGTACTTCTGGTTTGACATAGTTCTCTACACTATCAGACTGAATTTTATCATTTCCCCAACTATTTAAAACAAAATCATCAGTTCTTGTTTGTGAAGTATAGGAAGCCTCATTTTTTAAGATACCACTAGTGTTTTCTTTAACTGTAGCAGTTACCTCTATAATAAGTTTGCTAGCAGCAGGGTTATCTGGAGAAATATATAACATGTTATCCGGTGTAAAAAATGAATCTGGGAAATTGATAGTTATTGTTTCTCCTGTCAGATAGTCACCTGTCACCGTATACTCCCGATTTTTACGCAAAGTAATTGTTCCATCTGCCGCAGTCGTTACCCTTACTCTATTTGAGCTTAGACCTTTAGGTAATTGATCTACAAACTCTTTAACTCTCATTTGAGCTGTTTTTTCACCTGTTGTTGCATCTAAAATAATCTTATAAGTTAATGTATCTCCTACTTTAACTTCTTCATCATTTATATTTTTACCGCTTGAATTATAAACATCTTTAGTTACTTCAGAATCAATTACTTTATGAGGAACTGCTTGAATAGGTGTTCTTGAGGGAACTACATTGGAGCCATTATTTCCAGAGTCAATCCCTTTCGCACCAACATCTAAACGGTAATATCGAGAATCTTCCCCGTTCCCAGCTTTAAGCTCTTGTGGTATCCATTCCGTTTCCATAATCAATTTTTCATTTGCTAGCAATGGCGTTCCTAGATCATACTCATAAAATTGCTCATAACCATCTTTGTGCTGTCCAGTCCAAACAGAATTAGCAGCCACTGTTTTTAAAAGAGTTTTCACACCATTGACTAACTTATAAATTTTTACATTTCCTGTTACTTCTAATCCAGGTGCTGTTTTCACACCATCTGTGGTAAATTGTATAACCTGAGGATTACTGCCTTTGCTATATTCGACTTCTTGGACAGAAGTAATCGTATCATAAAAATATGTTTGATCGATTTTATTTCCCTTAGTATCAATAAAATAAACTGATGTTTGAATTTCAGGTCTTACTTCATCCAAAGGAAAAGACTGATGGACTGAAGATGCTAGGCTTGGATAATAATAATTTCCTATACCATTCACCGTAAATGTGACATTTTCCAAGTAGCCTGGAGCCTTAACAATTTTAATTGTGTAAGTTTCACCAGTCTTCCCAAGATCTAAATGGAAATAACCATTAGTATCTCTATCAGAAGCTGTATACGTTTTTTCAACTCCATTACTAGAAGTAACCGTGAAAGTAATGTCAGACATTATTGGCTGGTTTGGATTTCCGTAACTGGAATAAAAGAATATTGGCAATCGCGTAGGAAAAACCGCTTGCGTTTCTCTAGTTTCACCGTAAACAACCGTTCCCTCAACATCTATCTCTAATGTTAATTTAAATAGATTATGAGCTCCATTCCCAGCTTGATAACTGCTTTCAAATGCTCCCTCATTTAAACCTTCACGAAACTTCATTGTGAATTCAGCTGTATAGGTTTTACCAGCTTCAGGTGCGTCTATTTCAATTGACCTAGCAGTAGGAAAATTTGTAACAGAGTTCCCAAGCTGATCTGTTACTGTCACACTTGATAAATCTAACGTCCCCCAGTCAACAGTTCCTACAAACAAATCTGCATAACTTGCGTCTGCATCGCATTCCCATATTACTCTGTACTTGATCCCATTTGCATATTGACTTGGGTCAGTGATGCTCCCTGTCGAAGCCCAGCTATTCGTCTCAGTATTCCAAACCTCAAAAATTGGTGCCGCTGCTCGTGTCAGCGACTGCTTATCAAGCTTCTGATTCTCTTCTACAGAAGACTCCTGCGTGCTTTCACTTGTTTCTACAGTTGTGCTTTCTTCTATTATATTCGGCTTTTCATTCACCAAGACACTTAGTTGTGCAGCAGAGCCTCTTGAAGAAACTGCTGACAGCTGATAGGTACCAGCTGTTTCTGCTTTAACAATTAGCCAAGCATAGTTATTAACTGGTTCAAGAAGTCCCGCATCAACAGCTTCTGGTACAGTTTCTCCTTCTTCACCTGCCTCTGCCGGCTGCTGCTGCACTTTCTTTGCTTCCGGCCAGCTCAATATGACACTTGAGGCTTCCTCGCTGTAACCAATTGTCACTGGATTACCAATATTGTTTTCGTTTGTCAGTGCTTGCTCTAACGACAATCCGGCTAAATTAACCTGAACAGAGCCGTTTTCCGGATGAACAGAACGTATACCGACTGCCCGGGTTTCCCCAGCTTCCATTTCCAAACTATTCGTTGGATTTCCTTGATCATTTAAAAATGTCAAATCCTGTGAACTAGTTTCTGCCTGTGCGGAGACGCCAGACAGACTTGTGACAACAACATTGAACAATAGTGTCAAAAGCATCAGCCAGTTCATTGACTTGTATAGCCATTTTTTATTTTTTTCCAGATCCACTTTTTTTGTTACCCCCTTAGTTTAAATAGTACTGTTCTCTATTGAGATGAATCGTCCACAATAATTGTTGCTGCATTGGATTTTGCTTCTACCTCTTTTTCTTTAATAGTAGAAGTGGATTCCGTTGTTGTCTCCGAAGATGAGTCCGTCTGTTTCGTCTCATTTTTACAAGAAGCCATCATTAACACTGCAAACACAGTTGAAGCTACAAGCAACATTCGATTTAATTTATTTTTTTTCTCCATAGGACACCTCCCTAAGTCCAATTAATAAAAATGATATTTTTTACTAATTGTTAAAATGTTTTTAAATTGTATATCCTTCGAAAAATAACAATCGTTATAAATAAATTATCTTTAATATATGTAATCAAATACCATTCTTAAAGAAGGACATAAATTCATAACAGTAATTATACATCATAAGAACGTTATTTATTTATCATATTTTTATTGCTTTTTCTAATTTTTTGAAAAAAACTAAGTTTATACCTATTAAAGACCTTTCATTAAATAATTTTTTTCTTAGAAACTGTCATTATTTATTCCATTTAATTATTGATTAAAAATATCAATTCCATCCCTTTTATATCGCTTTTTTTTACGTTTTTCTTATTATCCTTTTCATATTTCTTAATAGTTGATTTTAAGAACTCTCGATTTATTCTGAATATTAAAGTAAACCGCTCAGTTCAGTTAGATTAAATTTACAGTTTTCTCATTTTTTTACAGAAAGAGCAAAATTATTGAGAAAAACTTTTTTTCATGCTATTATATATTTAATCTTAGATTTCATATTGTGTTTTCCCTTCATATTAGTGTGTGGTATGAGGGGTTTTTTATTGTCTAAAAACAGCTTGCTTTGTTTCTCTATATAATAAAAAAGGGCTGTGACATTAGTATGCCTCAGTCCCTTAAAGCTGGAAAAACGGTGTTTCAGAAGTAACTTCTTCAACACTAAGGCGGAAATTCGCAAAAATTTGTGGAACAATTTTCGGAATTTCCGCCTTAGTGCTTGAAGCTGAACACTTCTGTCACAACCTATTTCTATATTTACTTATTCACCTAAATCCACATTGTGATAAACCTTCTGAACATCTTCCAAATCTTCCAGAACATCAATCATTTTCTCAAACTTCTCTAAATCCTCACCAGTCAACGTTACTTCATTTTGAGGAACCATTTCCAACTCGGTAACAGAAAATTCTTCAATTCCCTTTTCTTTCAAGGCTTCTTGGATGATATGAAGATCTTCAGGCTCACCATAGACAATGACTTGATTCTCTTCTTGCACCACATCACGAACATCGATTTCTTTTTCCATTAGATACTCTAAAATATCATCCGCATCTTCTCCTGGAAATCCGATGATTGCTGTATTATCAAACATATAGGCTACAGCTCCGCTGACTCCCATATTGCCGCCATTTTTCCCGAATGCTGCACGTACATCTGCTGCTGTACGATTGACATTATTCGTCAATGCGTCAACGATGACCATGGAACCATTCGGACCAAAACCTTCATAACGCAGCTCTGAATACTGTTCATCGCCGGAACCTTTGGCTTTTTCAATCGCACGGTCAATAATATGTTTTGGAACATTATATGTTTTAGCTCGCTCGATAACAAACCGCAGCTTCTGGTTTGCATGGGGATCAGGATCACCTGATTTCGCTGCAACATAGATTTCAATACCAAATTTTGCATAAACTCGACTGTTGTTTGCATCTTTGGCAGCTTTTTTCTCTTTAATATTTGCCCATTTACGGCCCATATTCTCACTTCGCTTTCTTTTTTGTAGGATAACCTTTTTCATTATACTTGTATCAACAGTTTTTGTTAAGCCTTTTTTATCCGAATCGGAAAACGACCTTGACTCTGTTCAGAAATTTCGGCATGCCCTAATTGATAAATCCGGTCATTTGTCAGTCCGGCAGCAAACAGTTGTTCCATACTTTTTGCCTGTCTGGTCAGTAGGGGCAGCTCAAAATCTTTTTTGTGAACACTTAAATACTTTTGTCCTGCTTCAGTCATTCCTAGCACTCTTAGATAACTATTATCCCAGCCCTGTTGAACCGCTTCATTCGAACTGTTTAACAGGGTATAGACAGCTAAACGCTGTAATCGAGTCCACGTATAGCGTTTTGTTTTTACCAGTTCAATGAATTGCTGAAAATTCTCTGCTCTCACAGCCATCTCCTTTAACCGATATTCTAACCCTTCATTCATCTGATAAACCAACTGCAGCTCTTCAATAGACGTACTAATAAGTTTATACTGAAGCAGCGGCCAATAATTCTCCCACGAAACCAAAGGACCTTGTGCTAGGTCATTCGAGGTTTGTTTGGGTACTGTAGTTTCAATCTCAGAAAAATGTTTAGTTAAAACAGCTTTTCGAATGGCAGTTGCGCTGGAAAACCTCGGCTGCAGATTTACTTCATTATAATGCGCACCTTTTCTATTGATAGGCAGCAGTTTCATTGGTTCCTTATATAGCGCATTTTCTTTAGCATAGCTTAATCCCAATATATGATTAGGAGAGGAAAAATCAAGAGGCAGCTCTGGATATAATGCTTGATAAACTGCTGTCATTTGCTGAGGATAGCTTAGTTTTTTATCCGCCAGTTCTTTATATTTCTCTTCAATTAGCTGCTGATTATTCGCTGAAAATTGACCAAAGGCTTGATAATCTACCTCTCCTGAGCTGTCTGTTCCAAAACACAGATACTGACATTTCAAGGCATGAAGTAGTTTGACTCCCCCTCTTGCAAAATAATCCGCAGATTGAACCGCCCATTCAGCTGGCAGTTCAATAACTAAATCAACGCCATTGCTCAGTGCTTCCTCTGCCCGTTTCCATTTATCTATAATTGCTGGTTCTCCCCGCTGCAAAAAGTTCCCGCTCATCACAGCAACTACAACTTCTGCCCGAGAAGCCTCTCGAGCTTTTTGAATATGATAGATATGCCCGTTATGAAAGGGATTATACTCAACAATAATACCACAAGCCTTCATCTACTTCCCTCACTTTCAAAGAATTGATTTCCAATCGTTTAGACTCCACTCCATACAATATAAAAAGCTGAGAACCGTTCCTATCACACGGCTCCCAGCGTTCTTTCATTCCTTTACTCAGTTATCCGCTTTTTGACAAACAAAGAACCAGCGGGTACTTTCTTCTTTAGGCTGCTCATCCGTAAAATCTCCGTATACATCTACACAAGCAAAGCCGCTGCTTTCCAACATCATCAAATAGTCATCCATTGCATAAGTCCGCTCTTTATGAAGCTCATCCTTACGGATAAAAGTCTCCCCATCAGAACCCTGCTGAACAAAGAAGGTTAGAAAATGCTCAATACTATGTTCCTTCTCTCCCTGATAACTATCCCAAAGAAAAGCAAATTCCTCCGTTTGATAATGGTAGCTGTATTCTGGAAACACCTGATCCACTTGATAAACTGAGTGGACGTCGAAAATGAATGTCCCTTCTTCTTCTAGTGCCTGATAAACTTCATCGAAAACCTGCTGAACAGCCTGACGATTTTCCATGTAACACAATGAATCAGAAAAGCAGGTAATTGCTTCATACTGTCCTACTTCTGAAAGCTCCATCATATTTCCTTGAACAAACTGAATATCGACTTCTTCTTCATGAGCCCGCTCACTTGCAATCGCCAGCATTTCTTCGGATAAATCCAATGCGGTAACTTGAAACCCGGCTTTAGCAAAATCAACCGCCAATCTGCCTGTTCCACAGGCTAATTCCAATATTCGGCTGGACTCTTTCGGCAAGTGGCGTTCAGAAAATGCCAGCCACTGCTCATACAATGTTTCATCCATAACCTCATCATAGACAAAAGCAAAGGTTTTGTAAGTCATTTTAGCTTACCCATTCGGCGATGTCTGCTAATGGTGCATCCGACCATAGTTTTTCCAAATTATAGAAAGTTCGCTCTGAAGCTTGGAATACATGAATAATCACATCATTGAGGTCAATCAACACCCATTTTCCACCGTCTTTTCCTTCAATGCGTTTGATTTCTACATCAGCCTCTTCTTCTTTTTCAATAATTTCCTCTACGATGGCATTGATTTGTCTCTCACTATTTGCCTGACAAATCATAAAATAATCTGCTAAAAGAGAAATCTCCTTTACTTCCAATGCAACGATATCCTCTGCTCTTTTTGCATCTGCTGCCTTTACCGCAATTTCTAAAATCTTTTGACTATCTATGATTGTTCCCTCCTAATTTTTGTTTTATCTATTCACTACCCAATAATTATATGTCTCAATTGTCTTTGGATAAATCTTTTGCTCTTGCTGAATGAGATGAAGCAATGTATGCTTCGTTTCATAGGCAACAGCCTGATCTAAATCTACTAATGCGATTTCTCTAGCTTCTGCTACTCCAGGAAACTTCCGGCCAGGTTCGATATAGTCGGCTACATAAATGATTTTATCCAACAACGTCATTTCAGCTGCCCCTGTAGTATGACAGCGAATTGAATGAAGGATTTCTTCATCTTCAATTCCCAGTTCTCTTCTAACCATATCGGCACCTATCAACCCATGCCAGATAGCATTTCCATATTCCAACAGCTCAGGATTGTAGCCGTCCCGTTCAATCAGCAGCTGAAACTCATCATCCGGTCTCTCTTTTGCATAATCATGGGTCAATGCGGCAATACTCGCTTTTTCCTGAGAAGCTCCATATTTCACCGCAAGAGCTACTGCCGTTTCCTCTACACCAAGAACATGCTGAAACCGCCGCTCGCTCATCTGCATTTGAACCTTCTGCATCAGCTCTTCACGTGCCCATGGCGTATATTGTCCGCTAAATTCCATCCATATACAGTCCCTTCTCGTAGATATAGTTTATCACATTATCCGGGAGAAGGTAGCGTACAGAACAGCCGCTTTGGACTTTTTCCCGAATCATGCTGGAGCTGATATCCATTTGCGGCGTATCAACCCAGATAATCGGGTAGGGCGTCTCTATACCATAATGGGGCCGGCGGGTTCCTACAAAATTGGTCATCAACAGTAATTCTTCGATTTTGTACCATTTTGGCAGGTAGTTAACCATGTCTCCGCCAATAATAAAATAGTAATCAGTATCAGGATTATTCTGAATCAGCGCCTTCATCGTTTCGTACGTGTAGCTTTTCCCCTTACGTACAAGCTCGATTGGTTCTATTTCAAGATGTTTATTGTTTTCTACAGCAAGCTCCAGCATAGCCAGCCGATGTTTGCTGTCAATGGTTTTCTTTTCATCTATATGAGGTGGCAGATATGACGGCATTAGACAAACTTTATCCAGTCCCAACTGCTGATAGACCTGTTCTGCCATCATCAAATGCGCAATATGGACAGGGTTGAAATTACCGCCCAGTATGCCAACTTGCTTGCGCTTTTCAAAAAGCTGTAGCTGTTCCTTCACAATTGTTTGAGTTCCTCTTAATGCACCTGCAGCTGCCTTCATCGAATAACTCCTCCAATACTCTGCTAAATTGATTTGACCTCTTTAGAATAGTTTTGATATTTCTCTTTTGTAGACGGCTTGAATACAACCAGCACCCGTCCAATAATCTGCACAACATCACATTGAATTTTATCTTCTAATACGTTAGCTACCTCTTCAGCAACTTCATCTGTATTTTGAAGTAGACTGATTTTAATCAGCTCGCGCTTTTCAAGTGCTTCATTGATTTGAATCACCATCTCTTCATTTAATCCGCCTTTTCCAATTTGAAAAATGGGCTGTAGATGATGGGCCTGACTTCTTAAATAACGCTTTTGTTTTCCTCTTAATTTCACTAGTATCCTTCTTTCTCCGCTATTTCTAGCTGGAACTATATCAACGCTTTTCTCCGCAGCACTTCTACACCTTTGGGCGCCCAGCCGGCAACTACTCCTGACGACTGAACAGTAATCCAGCCTAACCCGGCAAAAACAATGTCCGTCTTTTCTTTAATAGAAAATTCAAACCGCACCAGTTCTGGAAATTCGTCTGCTTCATCTGGTCTTGGGGGCTGCAGCAGCCCGCCCATATGCTTTTCATAAAATTGATCTGCTGTCGCAAGCTTCGTCCGATGGATCATCAAATCGTTCGAGGCATAAACAACAAACGAACTTCGTTCACCTTGGATAAAATCAAAACGGGCTAATCCACCTAAGAACAACGTCTGCTCTGAATTCAACTGATAAATTTTAGGCTTGATTTCTTTTTGAGGGGCAATCAGCTTTAAGTCCTTTTTTCCAAGATAATGGGCCATTTGGTGACGATGAATAATTCCCGGCGTATCAATTAGAAAATGCCCGTCGTCCAAAGGAATTTCAATCTTATCCAGTGTCGTTCCCGGAAACTGTGAAGTCGTAATGACATCCTTTACTCCAGCCGTTTGCTTAATAATCTGATTAATCAAGGTTGATTTCCCAACATTCGTCACGCCAACCACGTAAACATCCCGGCCGTCACGATGCTTTTCAATTGTTTCAAGCAGCTCATCCATTTCATGTGCCTTTTTAGCGCTGGTCAGTAGAACCTCTGTTGGTCGAAGCCCTTGTTCGTGAGCCCGCTCCTTCATCCATTGAATCAATTTGCCTTTTTTCAAAGACTTGGGTAAAATATCTTTTTTATTTCCAACTAGTAATACAGGATTGTCACCGATAAATCGATGCAGTCCCGGAATTAATGATCCGTTGAAATCAAAAATATCCACGACATTAACAATCAGTGCATCCTCACGTCCCAATTCATTCAGCAAACGCAGAAAGTCATCGTCTGTCAGTTTAACGTCCTGAATATCATTATAATGCCTCAAACGGAAACAACGCTGACAGTATACTTCGCCAGTTTCCAATCCTTTTTCAAATGCCGCTTTTGGCGTGTAACCCAGTTCTTCCGGGTGTTCGGTCTGAATTACAGCCCCGCAGCCAATACAATGAACTGCTTCGCTCATTCTAATCCGCCCTTCCATACCATATCAGGATGTTTTTTCTCTAAATGCTTCATTATTTTTCTTTCAAAGAAACGATTAATTCGTGTATTCCAACCATCCGTATCCACAATAGGCCGAACTAAAATGTTGCGAATACCTGCAGCGTTTGCACCCCGGATATCGGTCATAATCTGGTCACCAACCATTACTAGTTCTTCCGGCTTCATTCCCAGTTTGTCTTGAGCTTCTTTAAACCCTTTTGTCAGAGGCTTCAGTGCCCGTGCAACATATTCCAGCTCAAATTTCTCAACAGCTCTTTTGATACGGCTGTCTTTATTATTAGAAATGACCACGACTGGCAGACCAGCTTGTTTCATTTCTTCAATCCATTCCAGCAGTTCTTCTGTTCCATCCGGATTATTCCAGGCTATCAGTGTATTATCTAAATCCGTCAATACAGCCTTAAATCCCAGTTCCTTTAACTGAGCCGGCGTTACTTTATAAATTGCATCCACCATCCATGTTGGCTTAAACTTTGAAAACATACATTCTCCTTTTAATCATAATCACTGAACGCAAAAATCATACAGCGGTACTTTCTTTCTGTCATTCGATTCCCCTGCGTCTCAAGCTGATAAGAGCCTATTTTTAAACACTCAAACAGTATCGATTATTAGATTCTTATTTATAAATGATGATTGAAAAGGCAGGACAAACTTTTCCATCCGTTGTCCTACCACTCAACCCAATATTATAGCGTATTTCAAGTAAAAAAACCAGTATTTCCAAAATACTATCAGAAAACTTCTATCATACGTATACAGCTCTTTGTACAACTCTTTCAGACAACAAGGCATTTAAAAGTAGCTCACGTCCTGACAATTCTCTCTTGTTTAGAATCAGCTTCACTTCCAACAGTGTGATGAGGTCGAGCCAAAAGTGTTTAGCTCCGAGAACCAAGTAGGTACTGTTCAACATCAGCTCATCCCTCGCTGTGTTTCACAGCAATAAGACGGATTATCCGAAAATTGTCAAGAAACACTACGAGGGAACCGAGTAGATGTTGATTGATACCTACCTGGAGCTTTTCATATTTTTGAGATAGTTCGGCTTATTTCCGAGAACTTCAACTCTTAGTGCTTTTAGCACTTAGAGGTTGATGCTATCGGAACGAAGTGTAGTGAGCTACTTTTGCGTCTACGGTTCTCACTCTGTTGCGATCCTCGAAGCATACAAAGACTGGAACGCCGTTTATTCGGATTTTAGAGAAAGAAGAGTTCGGGCATTTACTTATGTCCCAAACTCATCCGTTTTTTTCCGTTGATCCTCTAAGCTGCCAATACTTAATGATTGATTTCGAAGAACAGGAAACTATAAAAAAACGTTACTGAACGAGCTTGTTCAGTAACGAACTTCTTATTCCAATTAAGGAACAGCAGCTAGAATCAGTCTGTTATTCCTTTATTTTTAAAGTATTTTAGAAAGAAAATCAATTGTCCGTGGATGCTGCGGATTTCCAAAAAGCTCAGCAGGAGTATTTTCTTCCATAATAATTCCTTCATCCATAAAAATCACTCGATCCCCTACTTCTTTGGCAAACCCCATTTCATGGGTAACAATGACCATCGTCATTCCATCTTTGGCCAACTGTTGCATGACGCTCAAGACCTCTCCAACCATTTCCGGATCAAGCGCTGAGGTCGGCTCATCAAAGAGCATGACATCCGGCTGCATTGCTAATGCTCTGGCGATGGCAATCCGCTGCTGCTGGCCTCCTGATAAGGATTGGGGGTACGCAGTGGCCTTATCCTTCAGCCCTACCTTTTCCAGCAGATCCATTGCTGTCTGCTCTGCTGCTGCTTCAGACATCTTCTTAACTTTTAAAGGCGACAGAGTTATATTTTTCATCACAGTCATATTAGGAAATAAATTGAACTGCTGGAAAACCATACCCATTTTTTCCCGCATCTCGAAAATATTAATTTTTTTATCTGTAATATCAACACCCTCGAACGTAATCCGTCCTTCTGTAGGTCTTTCCAGTAAATTTAAACAGCGCAGGAAGGTACTTTTTCCTGAGCCGGAAGGACCAATAATAACCAGTACTTCCCCTTTTTTTACATCTGTTGAAACACCTTTTAAAACTTCATTTTTGCCAAATGATTTATGCAAATCTGTTACTTCCAGTAATTTTCCAGTCATTCCTTACTCCTCCTAGCGCTGATAGCCTCTTCCTAATCTTTTCTCAAATGCTGCCAACCCTCTCGATGTGAGAAATGTCATAACAAAATAGATTGCCGCTGCTACATAGTACGGCTCTAAAGGAATATACGTACTGGAAATAACGGTCTGTGCGCTGCTCAGCAATTCATTAATTCCAATAATTGACAGTAGTGAGGAATCTTTGATTAAAATGATAAACTCATTGCCCAGAGCTGGCAGAATATTCCGTAGGGCTTGAGGCAGAATCACGTACCGCATAGTTTGAAGGGGGGGCAATCCTAATGAATGTGCTGCTTCTGTTTGACCAATATTAACCGCCGTTATCCCAGCCCGAACAATTTCAGCCACATAAGCACTTGAGTTCAATGATAAAACAATCATCCCCGGTGCCAGCCGTCCAAAATCAATGGTCAATATTCCGATAGGGATATTAACAGATGGAAATAAATTCTGTAGTAAGCCAAAGCCGATTAACACTTGAATCAGCATTGGGGTTCCTCTTAATATTTCGATGTAAATATTAGCCAGCCAGCGCAGGGGCGGTATTTTTGACAGCTTTAGCAGGGCGACGCCCACTCCCAGTAGTGTGCCAAAAAATACCGTAACTAGAGAGATAATAATTGTTACACCAGCTCCGGAAATAAAGTATTGTCCGTATGTTCCCAGAAAAGAAAAATTCATTTTCTGTCCTCCATTTTATTCTTCTGTATTTTTATCAGCCAGCTCCATAGCTTCCTTCACATATTTATCAATAGAACCGTCTTTTGTCATTTCAGCGATGATCTTGTCAATTTCTTCTTTTAGTTCATCCTCGCCTTTTGGCAAAGCAATAGCAAATGCTTCTTCTTCATTTGACGTAAGCTCGATATCTGCGAACATTAAATCGGGATTTTGATTAATATATGATTCTGCAATTGTTTCTTCCAGTACTAATGCATCAATCGATCCCTGATTCA
Organism: Enterococcus sp. LJL128; assembly: GCF_056924295.1. Taxonomy (NCBI): domain Bacteria; kingdom Bacillati; phylum Bacillota; class Bacilli; order Lactobacillales; family Enterococcaceae; genus Enterococcus; species Enterococcus sp. LJL128. The sequence continues at coordinate 64,772 of NZ_JBXPBP010000014.1, forward strand.
GCTCAACAATCAAATTAGGTACCCGAGGAATAGAAACTTTTTGTGCATCAGGCAGCTGTGTCTCTACAACTCCTTCTTGGATGGACCCTTTTTGAGCACCAACCTTTTTCCCGTTTAGCGATTCAATAGATGTATAGGTCGCTTGATTTTTCTTATTAATAACTATTTTTTGCGGCGGATTATAATATGGGGTAGAAAAGTCAAACGATTCTTTACGCTCAGCTGTTGCAGAAATTCCCGATACTGCAATGTCTACTTTATTTTGCTGCAAAGCAACCAATACTGCATCAAACTGCATATCCATAAATTCTACCTTCACACCCAGCTTATCTCCAATTGCCTTAACCATTTCTATATCTGATCCCACAATTGTATCTTTTCCATCCACCAGTGTCTTAAATTCGAAAGGAGCAAAATCTGCGGATGTTCCCACCATCAGCGTTCCCTTTTCCTGAATTTTCTCTAAAGCATTTTCTGTTTTTCCGCTTCCAGAATCCTTTGTTCCTTCATTATTACTACCACAGGCTGTTAATACTCCAGCAGCAATTACTGCAATTATCGCTGTTTTCATTTTTTTCATAATTAGCACTCCTTCATTTTTTAAAGATTGATTGAAAACATCATACCATATTGAAAATGAAAAATCATCCATTTTAATCGTATTTTTGATAATTTATTCATATTTAAATAAAAATACGCTTATATCAACAATTTTTATACACAATTTATGAATATTACCATTTTTTTACTAGACATTGTTTTTCAGAAAATCTTCAGACAACAAAAAAGATTGCGGTAAAACTCTATGAGTCTCACGACAATCTCTAAAGTATTCATTTCTGCTTCTAAAATTTGCGGAACCTCTGATATCTCTGTTCAATCAGTTCTTCTTTGGAGAGCCGCGACAGCTCTGCAAGCTTACTAATAAGTGCTTTTTCAATCATTCGGTTAATTTTTGGCTGCTCCAGCAGTTCTCCATTCATTTCTTCCGGTATGATTTTATCAATTACAGTCAGTTCCTTTAGTTCCTTAGCTGTAATTTTCATTAACTCCGCTGCTTCCTTCGCCCGGCTGCCGTCTTTCCATAAAATAGAAGCAAAGCCTTCTGGAGATAAAATAGCATAAATCGTATGCTCCAGCATCCAGACTTCATCGGCGACTGCTAAGGCCAACGCACCACCGCTGCCACCTTCGCCAATGATGATAGAGATTATTGGAACATTCAAATCGGACATGTCCAGTAGATTTCTTGCGATTGCTTCGCCTTCGCCACGTTCTTCTGCGCCAATACCGCAATAAGCACCTGCAGTATTAATAAAGGTTATTACTGGGCGATTGAATTTTTCAGCCTGTTTCATTAGACGTAGAGCTTTTCGATATCCTTCTGGATGAGGAGCTCCAAAATTTCGGTCAATGTTCTCTGGAAGATTTCTGCCTTTCTGAATACCGATTACTGTAACCGGTTTTCCTCCAAGCAACGCAATTCCGCCGACAACTGCTAAATCATCTCCAAAATAGCGGTCCCCATGAAATTCAATAAACTGGTCAAAAACTGCCTCAATATATTCCAACGAGGTGAAGCGCTCTTGAGATCTGGCCAGCGTCACAATTTCATTAGCTGTTCTTTCCACTTCTACGTCCACCCCTCTGCTGCATGTATCATCAACAATGATTTTAGTACTTCCTTCAGTTGATTTCTCGGCACAATTCTATCAACGAAGCCATGGCTTAATAAGAATTCTGCTTTTTGAAAATCTTCAGGCAGTTCTTGACGAATCGTTTGTTCAATAACTCTACGTCCAGCAAAACCAATCAAGCTTTGAGGCTCTGCCAGAATAATATCTCCATCCATTGCAAAGCTGGCTGTAACCCCGCCGGTTGTTGGATCAGTCAAGACTGTAATATACAATAGTCCGGCATTACTATGACGTTTCAGCGCTGCAGAAATTTTTGCCATCTGCATTAAAGACATGATGCCTTCCTGCATGCGTGCTCCACCTGAAGCAGTAAAAATGACTACTGGCAGTTTTTCAGCTGTTGCCCGCTCAAACAGCCGAGTAATTTTCTCACCGACAACAGTTCCCATGCTTCCCATGATAAAATTGGCATCCATCACAGCAATTGCTGTTGTAAAGCCTTCTATTTCAGCCTTGCCAGTCAAGACTGCCTCATGGAGATTAGTTTTCTCCTGCATCGCCGCAACCTTTTCTTTGTATCCGGGAAAATTTAGCGGGTCGTCAGTCTCAATGTCTGTATCCCATTCACTGAAGCTTTTTTCGTCTACCGTAAGCAGCAGCCGTTCCCACGCATTGATTCTAAAGCTGTATCCACAATAAGGACAGACCTTCTCGGGGCCCATATCTTTTGTGTAAAGTGTCTGTTTACAACATGGACACTTAGCCCACATGTTATCCGGAACAGCAGGCTTTTTATTATCAGCATCAATACCACGATTAGGATTGATGCGAATGTAGTTTTTCTTTTTGAATAAAGCCATCTCTCTACTCCTTTATCCTTTCGACGAACCTGTCCAGGCTCTTCATTTTGGAGGGTTATTGTCCTCTACTTCCAGATTCTATTTTACTAATCAGATTCAGGCTCCCAAGATGGTAGAAAGGTTTCCTGTAAAAAGCTGGTGTCATAGTCTCCTGCAAGAACACTTCCATGGGTAATCAAATCCAACTGAAATTCTGCATTAGTTGTCAATCCGTCTGTAACCAATTCGTTCAGTGCCCGCTGCATTTTCATAAATGCATCAAAGCGATTTTCACCGTGGACGATAATTTTAGCAATCATTGAATCATAATACGGCGGGATCTTATAACCTGTATACATTGCGCTATCTACTCTCAATCCCATGCCGCCGCTTGGCAGGAGCAGATTATTAATTGTTCCGGGTGCAGGAGCAAAATTGAATGCTGGGTTCTCAGCATTAATTCGGCATTCAATGGCATGACCCGTCAGTTGTACATCTTCTTGCTTGATGGTTAATTCCTCACCCGCAGCAATTTTCAATTGTGCTTTCACTAAGTCAATGCCGGTGACCATTTCAGTTACTGGATGCTCCACCTGAATGCGTGTATTCATTTCCATAAAATAGAATGCACCAGAATCATCCATCAGAAATTCAATTGTCCCTGCATTTTGGTAAGCAACTGCTTTTCCTGCTCGAACAGCAGTCTCTCCCAGCAGTTTACGTTTTTCATCTGAAATAACCACAGAAGGCGATTCTTCCATCACTTTTTGATTATTTCTTTGAAGGGAGCAATCTCTTTCTCCCAGATGAATCACATGACCGTAATTATCCCCTAATACTTGCACTTCAATATGTCTAGCCGGATAAATAATTTTTTCAATATACATGTCGCCATTACTAAAAGCTGCTTTTGCTTCTTGCTGAGCGGAAGTGAATTGGGCCGGAAGCTCCTCTTTTTTGAGAACCTTACGAATCCCTTTGCCTCCTCCGCCAGCAGCAGCTTTGAGCATCACTGGATAACCGATTTTCTCAGCAATTGTTAATGCTTCCTCTACAGTAGCAATCACGCCTTCACTACCAGGAATTACAGGAACATCGGCTTCAATCATCAATTTTCTTGCATTAATTTTATTTCCCATCGCATCTATCGTTTCTGCTTTTGGTCCGATGAATGTGATATTACATTCTTCACACATTGCGGCAAATTGGCTATTCTCTGATAAGAAACCAAACCCTGGATGAATTGCTTCTGCATTTGTTACGATAGCTGCACTTAAAACCCGTTGAACATTCAGATAAGAATCGGCAGCTTTGGCCGGTCCAATACAAATTGCTTCATCTGCTAGCTGTGTATGCATTGCATCCTGATCTGCTTCTGAATAAACCGCAACTGTGCGGATTCCCAGTTCTCTGCAGGCTCTAATAATACGGACAGCAATTTCTCCACGGTTCGCAATTAAAATTTTTGAAAACATCGACATCTATCCAATCATAAAAGTTAGTTCGGCTTCTGCAACTTTTTTACCGTTTACCTTTGCAATTCCTTTACCTGTACCAGCTGTTGCTCTCATTTTCAAGATCTCTACTTCTACTATTAATGTATCACCAGGAACCACTTTTTGCCTGAAGCGAATCTTGTCCATGGCGCCAAAGTAAGCTGTTTTCCCTTTAAATTCAGGCTTTGACAACAATGCAACAGCGCCAGCCTGACCAAAAGCTTCCAAAATCAGCACACCCGGCATAACCGGTTCAGTTGGGAAATGCCCTTGGAAAAAGGGTTCGTTAATTGTTACATTCTTAACAGCTACAACTCGTTCACCAATAGTAATTTCATCCACCCGGTCTAAAAGTAAAAACGGATACCGATGAGGGATAATTTCCATGATTTCCTGTATATTCATTGGTTACTCTCCTTTAGCTATTCTGAATATTGGCTGATTATATTCCACAACGTCTTCATTTTCAACCAAAACCTCTGTAATCGTTCCGTCTACGGCTGCCGTGATTTCGTTCATCAGCTTCATAGCCTCAATAATACATACAACCTCGCCCTTCTTCACCTTGTCCCCAACCTGTTTAAAGATTGGTTTATCTGGTGCTGGCTGTAAATACACAACGCCTACTAATGGAGATAAAATTTCTTCCACAGAATCAGGAGCTGTTGTTTTTTCAGCCACTGGAACACTAGCCTGCACCGGCACAAGAGTTTCTGTAACCTGTTCAGGAGGCTGTACTGGTGAAAACTGGACTCCCTGTTCCGATGTTCGAACATCTTTCAAAGATGTCTGGTTTTTATTCATGTAAAGCTCAAAAGAACCTTCTTTTAAATCAAATTCTGTTAAACTGGATTGGTCAAACTGTACCAAAAGGTCCTTTACTTCGTTAATATCCATTATTACTAATCCTCCCAGCGTTTCAAACAGATAACTGCATTATGGCCGCCAAAGCCTAAGGAATTACTTAGACCATACTCAAAACTATGAGGCTGACTTGTATTTCCCACAATGTTTACTGTGACTTCTTCATCCAGTTCAGTTAAGCCAATGGTTGGTGGAATAAACTGATGCTGCAGCGCATTCAAGGTAGCAATTCCTTCAATTCCTCCAGCTGCTCCCAGTAAATGTCCAGTCATACTCTTGGTACTGCTCACAGGAATATCTTTCGCTGCTGATCCCATCGCCAATTCAATAGCCTTGGATTCTGCACTGTCATTCGGCGGCGTACTTGTTCCGTGTGCGTTAATATAACCAACTTGTTCAGGTGTAATCCCTGCCTCTGCCATTGCCAGCTTCATTGCTTTTGCTGCTCCGCTGCCGTCTGGTGTTGGTGATGTCATATGATACGCATCACAATTTGCACCGTAACCAACAATTTCACCTAAGATTACTGCACCGCGCTTTCGGGCATGCTCCAGCGATTCAACCATGAACACACCGGCTCCCTCCCCCATAACAAATCCGTTACGATTTTTATCAAAGGGAATCGACGCCTTGTCCTTATCTGTTTCATTCGATAAGGCTGTTAATGAAGCAAAACCAGCAATCCCAATTTCCGTGATGGATGCTTCTGTTCCACCAGCTAAAATTACATCAGAATAACCATGTTTAATATTTCGGAAGGCTTCGCCAATCGAATGCGTTGCACTGGCACAGGCCGTAACCACTGCTGTACAGATACCTTTTGCTCCCACGCGCAATGCAATATTACCAGCAGCCATGTTAGCAATCGACATTGGAATAAACAGAGGACTTACACGCTGCGGACCTTTATCGTGCATTCGCACAACCTGATCCTGAATCGTTTGAAGACCGCCAATTCCAGAACCAACCATTACGCCGAAACGATCTGTGTCAATGTTATCTGTTTCCAGTCCGCTCATTTCCATTGCTTCCAATGCAGCATAGATTCCATATAGAGAAAATAAATCCATTCGTTTCGCGTCTTTTTTCACAAAATATTTATCAAAAGGAAAGTCCTTCACTTCAGCAGCTAAGGTGATCCCTGTTTCAGCTGCATCAAACTTAGTGATGGGACCAATCCCGTTTCTTCCTTCTTTCAAGCTTTCCAAAAAGGTGGACGCATCATTTCCGATTGGAGACGCCACGCCATACCCAGTAATTACTACTCGATTCATATTTCCTTCCTCCTAACTGGTTTATCCGTGCATTACTAAACCGCCGTCGATATTTAGCACTTGTCCGGTAATATAAGGACTTTCTGCTAAAAATACAGCTGCTTTGGCAACATCTTCGACCTGACCGTATTTTCTTAAAGGAATTTGTTCATTCATTTTTTTCTTAACTTCATCTGAAAGTACAGCTGTCATCTCTGTATCGATAAATCCCGGTGCAATAGCATTACAGGTAATCCCTCTAGCTGCTACTTCCCTGGCTACTGATTTAGTAAAACCCACAACTCCAGCTTTACTGGCTGAGTAATTTGCCTGACCGATATTTCCCATCAAGCCCACCACACTTGTCATGTTAATGATTCGACCGCTCCGCTGTTTCATCATCCGTTTCACTGTATGCTGCGTCATATTAAAGGTTCCTACTAAATTAATATCAATACATTTTGAAAAGTCTTCTTCTGACATTCTCAACAACAGCTTGTCATTGGTGATTCCAGCATTATTAATTAATATGTCGATTGAGCCTAATGCTTCAACAGCTTTATTAATCATTTCACCAGCCGCTTCATAATCTGAAATGTCGCCGCAGACACCTACACAGTCAACATCGTTCGCTTTAATTTCATTAATCAGCTCTTTCGGAATCTCTCCTCTGCCGTTCAATACAATATTAGCACCTGCCTGTGCAAAGGTCAGCGCAATTGCTTTCCCGATACCGCGGCTGCTGCCAGTCACAAATACATTTTTACCCTTCAAATCCATCCATTATCCCTCACTTAAAAGTGCTAAAGTTTCTGTTAATGTCGCTTGATCCTCAACGCGGCCAGTTACGATTGATTTATCAATTTTTCTAATGAAACCAGTCAGTGTTTTTCCAGGGCCAACCTCAATAATCCTGACAACACCCATTTTTTTCATTGTTTCAATACTGTCAGCAAAACGAACCGCCTTCATCACCTGCTGCGTTAGCAGCGGCTTAATCTGATCCGCTTCCATAACCTCTGCTGTAGTATTGCTGATTACTTGAATTTTCGGTGTGCTAAATGGAACCTTTTCCAATTCCATTGCCAGCTTCTCAGATGCCGGTTTCAGCAAAGCCGTATGAAAAGGACCACTTACATTCAAAGGAATCGTTCGCTTAACCCCCTGCTCGGTCAGCAAGGCAATGGCTTTATCTACTGCTTCTACTTCACCGCCAATAACAATCTGCTGGGGTGTATTATAGTTAGCCGGAGAAACAATTCCAACGGTTGAGGCTTGTCTGCAGCAGTCTTCAATAAGGTCACGGTCAGCATTCATTACAGCAACCATTTTCCCTGTTCCTGTCGGTGCAGCCTCCGTCATAAACTTCCCGCGCTTGGCAACCAAAGCAACTGCTGCCTTAAACGTTATTGCTCCGCTTGCAACAAGAGCACTATATTCGCCTAGGCTAAGTCCTGCAACCACATCTGGTACAGCTCCGTTGGCAGCTAGAACTCTATTGAACGCCGTACTAACGGTTAGAATTGCCGGCTGGGTATAGGTCGTTTCATTCAGCCGCCCGTCATCAGAAAAACAAAGCTCAGCCATATCGTAGCCAAGAACCTCACTAGCCTCAGTAAAGGTGTCCCGAACAAGCGGCTCCTGATCGTAAAGTTCCTTACCCATTCCTGTATATTGAGCACCCTGCCCACTAAATACAAATGCTGTCTTCATTCTCTTTCTCCTTCTCAAGCGTACTTTTAACTAAAACGCTGATACTGTATTTTAAAAGCTTCTTTAGCTTCCTTTACAAAAGAATCAATAATTTCTTTAGCCGTTTCTTCTTTTTTTATTAATCCGGCGATTTGTCCGGCCATGATAGAACCGTTGTCAACATCACCATCAACAACTGCTTTACGCAGGGCCCCTTGCCCCAACTCATCAAACTTCTGCGTATCAGGTGTTTCATTTTTAAGCTCTTCTTTTTCCAGCTGATCATATTCTCTAGTTAATTTATTTTTCAGTGCTCTAACTGGATGACCAAAATGCTGACAAGTAACCACTGTATCGATATCTCTTGCTTTGATAATTTTTTGTTTGTAATTCTCGTGAACGGTGCATTCTTTTGCTACAAGAAAACGTGTGCCCACTTGAATTCCTTCGGCACCAAGCATGAAAGCTGCAGCCATTCCGCGGCCATCACCAATCCCGCCAGCTGCAATAACCGGCACAGACAGTGCATCGGTTACTTGGGGAACCAAACTGATTGTTGTCAGCTTGCCAATATGCCCGCCAGCTTCCATTCCTTCGACAATCACCGCATCTGCTCCGATTTTTTCCATCCTTATTCCTAGTGCAACAGAAGGGACTACTGGAACGACTTTAATCCCCAGTGATTTGAAGCGTTCCATGTACTTTCCGGGATTGCCTGCCCCGGTTGTTACTACAGGAACCTGCTCTTCACAAACTAAATCAATGATATCTTCAGCAAACGGCGACAATAACATAATATTTACAGCAAAAGGCTTACTCGTAAGAGCCTTAATTTTTCTTATTTCTTCTTGTACTACTTCTTTTGGGGCATTTCCACCAGCAATGATTCCCAAACCGCCAGCTTCAGAAACTGCTGCTGCTAACTCAGCATCCGCGATCCAAGCCATTCCACCTTGAAAAATAGGGTATTTAATTCCAAATAATTCACAAATTTTTGATTGCATATAATACATCCTTCATAATCTAAAAATGATTGCAGTAAACGAGTAACGAGTGGGTTTGGCATATAACTCCATACCCAACCTCATATTTCTCTAAAATCCAAATAAACAGCGTGCCAGAAGCACTATCTTCAAAATTAAGTAGAAATCCTTGAGGTTTGCCAATCTCACTGGTAAGCAGACATTAAAGTATCTGTCCACTCAACAATGATCTGGAAAACAATTCTCATATATTCTTCTCAACTTTTGAAGCTTGTCACTTCTGGCACAACTATGTTTAACTTGTTAGTCAGCCAATTAAAAATTAGCTGTTTTGTTGTTTTTCTACGTATGTTACTAAATCTTTTACAGTTACAATGCCTTCTTCAGATTCAATCTTTACATCGAACGCATCTTCAATCTCATTGATAATTTGGAATAGATCCAAGCTGTCAGCATCCAGTTCTTCCTGAATGTTTGTTTCCATTTTTACTTCTTCAGGCTCTTTTCCTAATTCTTCTACAATAATTGCTTGAATTTTCTCAAATACCATGTGTATATTCCTCCAAAAGTTTTGTTTTTTTGATTTTCATAAATCCCGTTAAAGATTCTATGCATGAAAAACAGCTCTCACCTGCAAGAACAGCAAGAAAATCAATACTGAGTTCCATTCTCTTTAATAGAATTCATATATATGTAAACAGTTTTTTACAAAGTTAGGAGTAACGTCCCCCATGTTAGCCCTCCGCCAAAACCTGTTAACACCACATTTTGTGTTGAATCCAATTTCAATGTTCCATTTGTAACTGCCTCATCCAGTAAAATAGGAATACTGGCTCCAGAAGTGTTGCCATACTTATCCATATTCGTCAGAAATTTTTCTCTGGGAATTTTTAGCTTTCTGGCTAGCTTATCAATAATTCGTACATTTGCCTGATGGAGTAAGAAATAATCAGCCTGTACTGAATTTTCATCCAGCACTTGACGAATGTTCTTTGCTACATCACTCATTGTAAAATCAAAGATTGCTCTACCATTCATTTTTAGCCAGGCTGTCTCTTCTGTTGATTCATCATAGAACGGACTTTTATTTTCACGGAAACCAGAAGTTAGTGAACCGCCTCTTGTACCATCTGATTGAAGTTTTTCAGCTAAAAAGTGCGGACTCTCATCAGCTTCGAGCAGCACGCCCCCAGCACCGTCTCCAAATAAAACTGCGCTGCTGCGGTCCTTCCAGTCCAAAACCTTGGATAAGGTTTCGCCGCCTAAAACAATACCTCGTTTGTAGCCGCTTCGAATCATCTTTTCACCCAGACTTAATCCGTAAACAAAGCCCGAGCAAGCAGCACTAATATCAAAGGCAAAAGCATTGTCTGCTTTAATTCCAGCCTGTACCTGACAAGCAACTGAAGGCATTTGGTAATCTGGAGTAATGGTTGCTACAATAATAAAATCCAGAGAATCACCAGTATAACCAGATTTTTTTAAAATATTCTGAGCCGCTTTAGTACAAAGATCCGAAGTATTTTCATCTGTTACTACATGACGGGACTGAATCCCTGTCCTGCTTCTAATCCATTCATCAGAAGTATCCATAAACTTACTTAACTCGTCATTTGTTACTTGCTTTTCCGGAAGATAACTACCGGTACAAGTTATTTTTCCATATTGACTCATTTTTTCCCTCCGTGTTTACTTGTATTCTTGTAAAAAATCATGGAGGTTCTTCAATGCTTTCAATAAAGCCTGTTCTTCTTCTTGATCCATACCATCCAAAATATTTTTAACCATTTCCCGGTGAAAATGCTGATGAACACGATAAAGAAGTTTTCCTTTTTTTGTTAGGCCAAGCTTTACAACGCGGCGATCATCTTCACTTCGAATACGTTCAACATAGCCTTTCTTCACTAAATTATTGATTGCAACTGTTAGAGTTCCTACTGTAATAGACAGCTCTTTGGCAACCTCAGAAGAAGTCTTTCGCTTATACATTCCGATTGCTTCAATCGTATGCATCTCTGTAATAGATAAATCATTAAATTTTGATTTTTTCAATTCAGACTCTTCGATTGTCAGAATATCGTTGAAGACACTCACTAGATAATCGTTTATTGTTTCTAAATCTGGTTCCATCCTGCACACCATCCGTAATTACTTTGATTATCAAAACATTTGACAGTCAAACTATATATCATTCTTAAAATTTTTGCAAGCCTTTTTTTATTTTCTTAGTTTTTTCTTTAGGGAAACTTAGCAATATCAAGGATAAAACTTAAAATAACTTTATTGATCCATACGCTTAAAAAAATAAAAGGTTTGACAATTCTTTCAGAACTGTCTATAGTAGCTTTAGTTTGATGTTCAAACTATTTACCATTTAAATCATAAGCATAAGGAGCTTCAACATGACATTAAAACCACTAGTGATAGATAAACTTGTAGCGAAAATCCCTGTTATACAAGGCGGGATGGGCATCGGCGTAAGTCTTGCGAATCTAGCCGGAGCCGTTGCCAAAGAAGGCGGAATTGGAATCCTCTCTACTGCCCAAATTGGCTATCAGGAAGAAGTTTTTGAAAAGTCACCAATGCGGGCAAACATGGCAGCGATAAAAAAACAATTTGATAAAGCCAAGGAAATTGCTAAAGGCGGAATAGTTGGCTTTAATATTATGGCCGCCAGTTTTCAATACGACCGCTATGTAAAACGCTGTGTCGAGGTCGGGGCGGATGTCATTATTTCCGGCGCCGGACTGCCAATTAATCTTCCCGAACTTGTCGAAGGAAGCAAAACTAAAATTGCGCCGATTGTTTCATCGAACAAGGCTGCCAAGGTACTGCTGGGCATGTGGAAAAAGCGTTATAATAAAACTGCAGATTTCGTGGTAGTGGAAGGACCAAAAGCTGGTGGTCATTTAGGTTTTAAAGCTGAGTCTATCAAAGAAAGTATTGATAACATGGACGAAGAGCTTCAACAAATTATTGCGACTGTCAACCAATTTGGGGAAGATTTCAACCGTAAAATTCCTGTTATTTTTGCTGGCGGTGTCTATAACCGTTCTGATATTGATCATTATATGAATTTAGGCTGTGCAGGTGTACAGATGGCTACTCGCTTTGTAGCAACAGAAGAATGTGATGCTCCAGATGCATTTAAACAGGCTTATATCGATGCAAAAAAAGAGGATATTGCGATTATAAAAAGCCCTGTCGGAATGCCGGGCCGGGCAATTAAAAACCAGTTCACAGAACGAATTAAACATGAGCAAATTCCTATTGAAAAATGCCGCAGCTGTTTGTCTTATAAGCATTGTGATCGCGAAACCATTCCCTACTGTATTTCAGAAACACTTTTAAATGCAGTGACCAAAGATCCTAACAATGCCCTAGTATTTGCTGGAGCAAACGCTTATAAAATAACTGAGCAAACAACCGTTGGGAAGATTTTTGCTGAGCTTACACAGGCTTAGTCAGGGAAATACTGTAAAAGAACAGATAATGCTATTAGTACTACTAATATTTTTGACAGCTAACTTTAGTGAAATCAGTACATCTGCAATCATTAGTACTCTAATATGCACACCATTCTGGCAGATGATTCTATACATGTAATTATATAGAATCTTTTGGAATAATAAAAAAAGCCTTGATTGTACATCAACAAGGCTTTTTTCTTTAAATTAAGTCACGGGTAACGATGCATCCTCAACCATAACTTATTGGATCAAATCATAAATCTCCATCGCTACAATATCGATATTGTCAAATTGATAGCTTTGCTGACTATCCGCTTCTGTCAGTTCAAAAGTATCAGTCGTCTTATCATAGTTCACAAGACATTTTTCAACGCCTTCCCGTTCAAAACGACGAACTTGTATTTCATTGTCATTTGCTTCTGTCATTGCTTCAAGTCTTTTGATGATCGCTACTAACTGTGATTGCTTCATAACTTGACCTCCCTCGGCGAACTAAGTTTCATTCCTGTACCATTGTAACAAAACATTGTCCGTCGTGCATGATTTTTCGTCAATTTTTTCAATTTTTTTGCTGTTCCTTAATAAAATAGTATTTCGTTATTAGTTGCTTTTCCACCAGAGTTTAATCAAAGCCTGTGTTCCATCATTTTCGAACCCTTCGTCTGCTAAACGGCTATACAATTCCTCTGCCAGCTTGGTAGAGGGTAATGTCAATCCTAATTTATCTGCTTCATCCAGCGCTATTTTCAAATCCTTTATAAAATGCTTTACAAAAAAACCTGGGGAGTAATCTGCTCTCAGTATTCTAGGACCATAATTGTTCATGGACCAGTTAGAGGCGCTGCCTCCTCCAAGAGTCTCGATTACCTTCTCAAGATTAAGCCCGGCTTTGTCTGCATAAACCAGCATTTCTGTCATTCCAGTCATTGTTCCGGCAATCATAATTTGGTTTGCCATCTTTGTATGTTGCCCCTTTCCTGCACCACCGTGCAGCTTATAAGTTTTTCCAAAGGCTTCAAATACAGGGACTACCTTGTCGTAAGCTGATTGCTCTCCTCCTACCATGATTGTCAGCGTACCATTCTTCGCACCCAAATCTCCACCAGATACTGGAGCATCCAATGCTTGTCCGCCAAGTTTGCTTGCTTCGATAGCGATTTTCTCAGCTAGAGAAGGAGTACTGGTTGTAAGATCTACTACTATTTTCCCAGTAATATCAGCTTGAAAAATACCATTTTCGCCAAAATAAACTCCTTCAACATCTGCTGGAAAGCCCACCATTGTAAAAATAATCTCACTGTTCTCGGCAATCTTCGCTGGAGTTTCCTGCCAGTGTGCCCCATTTGTAATCAAATCATCTGCTTTACTTTTGGTACGATTATAAACGTTTACCTCTAACCCATGATTCATCATATTCATAACTATTGCATGCCCCATAACTCCTATGCCGATAAATCCAATTTTTCCCATATTTCCATTCCTTTCATACAAAAATAAAAACCTCTGTATGTAAGTATATACTACATGCAGCGGTTTTTACATTTTTCTTATCTTCTAAACGAAATAAATTTTACCTTAATTTTTTCCATCGATACAAAACTATCCTTTTTATCTTGCGAAACCTCTTGATAGTAATTAATCGTATCTGTATAAAACTCAATCATTTTCTCACCAAAATACTCTGCAGAAATTTCGTGCATTTTTTTATCAATAATTGCTTGGTCAGAAGGCACATCTTCATAGATATAATCAATTACAGCTTGTGCAAAATCTTCATCCTTCTCAAAAGTAATCCCTAAAGAACGATGATCCAATAGTTCATTCAAATAGTCATTCCCTTCAACAATGCAAGGTACACCAGCAGCTATCGCCTCAGTATAAGTTAGGCCTTGGGTTTCTGAAGTTGAAGCACTGACAAAAAAGTCAGCTGCCTTGTAATAAATTGCCACTTGATCATTTGGTACTTCTCCAATAAAGATAACATACTCTTTTATACCCAAATCTACGGCCATTGTTTTCAACGACTCTAAATAAGGTCCGTTTCCTACTATAAGCAGACGAACTTGAGGAAATTCTTCAATAATCCGGCTCATTCCGGTCAAAATTGCTTGTATATTTTTTTCATAAGATATTCTGCTAAGAGAAAGAAGGGTTAAGTTTTCATCAGTTAAACCAATTTCCTCTCTTAGTTCCTTAACCATCTGCCGGGTAATATCCGGACGTTCAAATTTTTTAATGTCAATTCCTGTTGGTATAATCCGCATCGGAGATTTGACTCCATATTCCTGCAGTTTATTGATTACTCGTTTACTTGGGCATACCACACCCGTTGTATGATTAGTAAAGGCTTTAGAAAGATACTTCACATGCGTTGGGCGTAAAACCTTTCCCTTTGCAATGTAATGCAGATATTCCTCATACATTGTATGGTACGTATGGATAACCGGAATCTTTAGCTTTTTCCCAACCATTTTTCCTAAAATTCCAGAACCAAACTCTGTATGTGTATGAATCAAATCCAACTCTAATTCTTTGGCTATCAGATAAGCATACCACATTCCTCGAACAACGAGCCTTCTTTCCTTGAAAGACACCAAGGGCACACTTGGCATCCGAATAACATCCTCTTCAAATTCTGGTGCATTAGGATCTGTTGTAGTAAAAATGTAAACCTCATGCCCATTTCTTTCCAATTCCTCTTTCAAGGTATAAATCGATGTTGCTACCCCACTTATTTGGGGGAAATAAGTATCTGTAAAAAATCCAACTTTCACTTTTTCTCCCTCCACTTAATAGCTATTGCCTTGATGAACAACTGATTCACTCTTGTTGTTGACATCAGCAACTTTTCTATAAATCTCTTTTAATTCCTGACCGATTTCTTCAATACTTTTTTCTTTAGCCGTTGCGTAGCCGGCTTCTTCAGTTGACGGTAGTTCATGGTTAATAATCTGTTGAATGAGAAGAGTAAATTCATCTTGTGTTTTTCCCATATAGCAATTAATATTTTTCTTAAGCCAGCCAGCATATACTGGGATATCCCGAACTAATATCTGCTGCTTACTTGCTAAAGCTTCTAAAATAACAATCCCTTCAGTCTCCTCATGAGATGGAAAGAAAAACAAATCAGCTGCTGAATACGCTCCTTCAATAATATCACCTTTAATGTATCCTGGAAACTCCACATTTTCAGGATGCTCACCCTTGACTATATCCCGGACATTTTTAGGTATGGAATACATAGGTGTATAGCCAAACCAGATGAAACGGTACTCTGGCAATCGCTTCGCTATTTCAACAAAATCAATAATTCCTTTACGTTCAAAAAATAAACCAACACAAATGATTACTTTTTCATTTTCTTTTATATTAAAATGTGCTCTAAAAGCTTCTTCTTTCTGTTCAGAATGCTTAAAGCGTTCCAAATCAATTCCATTAGAAATAGCCGAAATCGGTACAGTAATACCATATCCTTGAAGTAATTCCTTTGAATATTGGGTTGGCGTAATAATATAGTCAGCCTTTTTATATAAACTCACTAAGTATTTTTTTACTAATGGAGAAATAGTATTGGAACCGACAAAAGAATTTCTAAAATCTTCTTCGGTCGAATGTGCATGATAGATTACTTTCTTCCCAAGTTTTCGAGCTTTACTAATCATTCCATGACTATGTATACCATACGTATTAATGTGCAAGATGTCATAATCCGTACAATTAGGATCCAACGTATACTCAATCCCAACTTCAGAAAGTGCACGTTTCTGATGATCCAATGCACGACCTATACCAGATTTAGCTAGTATTTTTTCACCTTCAAAATATAATAATATTTTCAACGTTATTCCCTCCTAAAACTGGTCATTGCAATAAACACATTATATCACAAGTCAAAAAAAGTTTAGTCAAACTTAAGTCTTAGTTTCATATTTTTGAATAAGATAAAAGAGTAAAACCTTATAATACAAAGGTTTCAAGCCAAAATTATCAATTAACATGACAAAATTGTTAGATAACCAAGCAAATTTATTTAAGTCTTATATTTATCACTAGTATGATTCTATCACATATAAGATTAATGACAAAAAAAAAGCGAAAACCCTGTGGTTTTCGCTAAAACTCCGGCAGTAGGACTCGAACCTACGACATCATGATTAACAGTCATGCGCTACTACCAACTGAGCTATGCCGGAATAATCGCGCGGCGGCGTCCTACTCTCACAAAGGGAAACCCTTCACTACAATCGGCGCTAAGAAGCTTAACTTCTGTGTTCGGCATGGGAACAGGTGTATCCTTCTCGCTATCGCCACCACACTGGTGCTGCATAGTATTTAATTGAGTGATTTGCTCACTCAAAACTGGATAGATTAAAACTCTTCAACACAGTCATTCCGAAAAACATTTTCTTACTCTTCCAATTCTTTGGTTAAGTCCTCGACCGATTAGTATTGGTCCGCTCCAACCATCACTGGCCTTCCACTTCCAACCTATCT
>NZ_JBXPBP010000015.1:0-80187 GCF_056924295.1 Enterococcus sp. LJL128
GCTGTCATCCAACAGAAATTCCATTTTCCGACCAGAAAAGACACGCTGAGTATACGCATACAGAATAATTTTTAATAGCATCTTCGGGTGGTAGGCCGGTCGGCCTAATTGTTCTTCTAGTTTATTAAAGAGTGTTTGCGGCATGGCTTCGACTAAGGCATTGACCGCAAAAGCGACATCCGTTTCAGGAATAAACTGTTCCAACTCTAATGGTAAAATCGTTTGATTGATGGTATAATCTTTAAACATAAAAGCACGCTCCTTTTGATTGGGTTTGGTCACTTTAATCATACAAGGCTGTGTGCTTTTTGTGTACCCTAAAATTAAAAAAGTGAGAAAATAATCAGATTTTCTTCTGACTATTGTCCCACTCCCTTTTATCTTTAGTCGGTGATTTCTACCGTATCAATTACAACATCAAATGTCGGACGGTCCTGCGCATCACGTTGGACACCAGCAATCTCATCCACTATATCCAAGCCTTCAGTTACATGACCAAATACAGTATGGCGGAAATCAAGCCATGGTGTTCCACCGTTTTTATAGGCTTCGATGATTTCTTTTGGAAAACCAGCGCCTTCCAGCTGCTCCAACATATTTGCCGGCATTTCAACCTTGTTTACAATAAAGAACTGACTACCGTTAGTATTTGGTCCAGCATTAGCCATGGATAAAGCACCACGTAAATTAAAGACTTCTTTTGAGAATTCATCTTCAAATTTTTCGCCGTAAATACTTTCACCGCCCATTCCTGTTCCAGTTGGGTCGCCGCCTTGGATCATGAAATCTGGAATTACTCGATGAAAAATCACACCATCATAATAGCCTTTTTTTGCTAACTCGACAAAGTTTTTTACTGTTTTAGGTGCTTGTTCCGGGAAAAGCTGAATAGTAATATCTCCTCTATTCGTCTTTACTACCGCTTTTGGTCCTGATACATTTTCTAAATTCAACTGTGGAAATTCACTCACAAGTAGTTCCTCCTTAAAAATGATTATTGTTTTATCATACCTAATCTCAGCAAAAATTACCATTTTCTTTTCTTAGAATCTTTAAAACTTTTTCTTATTCACAAACTATTACTTGCTTTTTTCCTGTACAAATGCTATTTTGTGAAAAATGATTGAAACGTAACTTGTTTATTTTATCCGATAATTTGTTCGATGAATTTGGAGGAAATGTAATGACCCATACAACTGAGATTTATGACTTAACAATTATAGGCGGCGGTCCTGTCGGACTTTTTGCTGCTTTTTATGCCGGTATGAGACAAGCTAAAACAAAACTGATTGACAGTTTACCTCAATTAGGAGGACAATTAACAACTTTGTATCCTGAAAAATACATTTATGATGTACCCGGATACCCAGCAGTAAAAGCAGCCGATTTGGTCGCTAACCTGGAAAAACAGTTGGAAACATTTGACCATGATATTTTTTTAGAGGAAGAGGTCACAAACCTCACTCAAAAAGAAGGACACCTTGAAATTGAAACCAATAAAGGCATGCACTACTCCAAAGCGGTTATCTTAGCTATCGGAAATGGTTCCTTCCAGCCTCGGCGTCTGACTATTGATGGGGCAGATACTTTTGAAGATCAAAACATCCATTATTTCGTAAAGGATTTAAGTACTTTTTCCGGTAAAAAAGTTGCAATTGCCGGCGGTGGTGATTCTGCAATTGACTGGGCTTTAATGCTGGAGCCTGTTGCTGAAGAAGTTTCAATTATTCATCGCAGGCCAGAATTCCGCGGGCATGAACATAGTGTGGAGAAACTAAAAAGCTCTAGCGTTCAAATTCTCACCCCTTATATCATTGACGAGCTGCTGCTTGAGGCTGGTTCATTTTACGGTATTCAGCTAAAACATGCGAAGGAGAAGCAGGTGCGTAGGCTTCCAGTGGATTCTTTAATTGTCAATTATGGATTTACTTCTTCTTTAGATCACTTAAAAGACTGGGGATTGGATATATCCCGTCATTCAATTAATGTTGAGTCTGATATGTCCACAAACATTCCCGGAGTTT
Organism: Enterococcus sp. LJL128; assembly: GCF_056924295.1. Taxonomy (NCBI): domain Bacteria; kingdom Bacillati; phylum Bacillota; class Bacilli; order Lactobacillales; family Enterococcaceae; genus Enterococcus; species Enterococcus sp. LJL128. The sequence goes on from NZ_JBXPBP010000015.1 coordinate 2,025, forward strand.
ACGCGGTTGGGGATATTTCTACTTATAAGGGAAAAGTAAAATTGATTGCCACTGGTTTTGGCGAAGCACCGACTGCAGTGAACAACGCACTGCATTTCATCCAGCCGGACGCACGGACTCAACCGATGCATAGTACCAGTCTATTTGAGAAAATTAATCCTGAAGTTTTTTCAGGCTAATCCTACAAAAATAAACAGATGAAGATCCTTTTAGCAGGTATCTTTATCTGTTTATTTTTATTTAGCTTTATTACATCATCTCATTCTGCCATTGATAAATAGCCTCTTTCACTTTCTCTAACAGCTCTTCCGGTGTTTGTCCGCTAATTCTTTCTCCCTCAAATAATACATAAAAGCTTTGCGCGCATAGTACACACTCATTTATGCAGGAATAAGTGATGAGGTCGCTATTTTCATTTATAAAAGGATTCTCCAGCAGCAGTGATCCGCCTTTTGCCAAGTTTTGTTCACAGCACTCAATTAATGGATTCATTGTTCTTCCCTTGCTTTTTAGGATATATTTAGTATACCATTGTTGTATTATAGTAAAAAAATCACGTTGGAGGAAATAATATGGTTATTCAGGGGAAAACATTAGAAGAAACAGCTCGTGCATTATTAAAGCAGAGAGGTGTGGAAATAGAAGATATTGCTGATTTAGTTATGTTTTTGCAAAAAGACTATGTAGACAAGCTGGATATAGAAACCTGTATTGAACATGTCGAAGCAGTTTTATCGAAACGAGAAGTGCACAACACCATTATCACCGGGATTCAGTTGGATATACTTGCAGAAGAGAAAAAACTACTCCAGCCCCTTCAGCAGATTTTGTCTGATGATGAAGGACTTTATGGAATTGACGAAATTTTGGCTTTATCTATTGTAAATGTTTATGGTTCAATCGGCTTTACCAACTACGGTTATATCGATAAAGTGAAGCCTGGTATTCTGGCTAAGTTGAATTCTCATGACGGCGTTTCTGTTCATACATTTCTTGATGATATTGTAGGCGCTATAGCCGCTTCAGCTGCCAGTCGTCTAGCTCATTCTCAGCCAGATAAAAGCAGAATTACGCAATAGTAAGTAAAAGAAGTATAGCGAAGCCCCCCTATTTGACTGGCAAGCTGGATAGGGGGGCTTTTAAGACCCTGTTTATTTGCTTTTCAAGAACTAGAAAATAGCCAGTTTGACTAGTCTTCCATTCCTTTTTTCATCAACGAGCTGAAACCGCCATTTGTATAGCGCGTAATGCGTTAAAGTGATATATTTTATAGACAACGTTTTGCTTTTGCCAAATGACACTGTTGGTCTGATAGTCGCCGTTTTCACCAACCTCTAAACTGATTTTCCCATCAGTATCTGGTGCTGGCAAAGCATTCTTTTCCAAATAGTTAACAACTTCTTTCGCTAAAGAAACAGGATCTTCCCCTTCAATATTTGAAGCTTTTACAGTAAGATTCCAATTCCCCTCTGCCCATGTCAAGTAGCTGGATCCAGCTGCTCCCTGCATATATCCCGTCAAACCAAAGCCAAGATCGACTGGATTTCCACCTGAATCACTAAGCTTATCAACCGCGGCTTTTGCTTCTTCGTTCGTACCAAACGTTATTTTTTCAAAAGAAGCAATCGGCTTAAGCTCGTTTAATTCCTTGCTGTTCAGTCCAATCGGATGATTTTCAGCATAGTATAAAATTCGGTAGTTTGCTTGGTCTTCCGATGGCGTTGTGGCTGCACTGACATAGTTTGGTGTACTCGCTGTTAAAATCTCTGAAGGCAGTGCATCAGCTGGAAACAGCTTAGTCAGACTATTTAATATACTGTTCGCCTGATCCTCCGGAGTAGCTTCATTTGCCTGTGCGGATGTTTCACTCGTTTGAGAACTCCCCTCTATAGTACTCCCTGATTTTGCTGTTGATTGCTTTGTTTCTGATTCAGACGACTCTTTACTACTTGTTAAACTAGTCTCACTACTGCTTTTGTCGGTTGAATCCTTTGATTTATCATTGGAATTGCTGCATCCAACAATTAGCGCAGTCAAAAACACTAAACTGCCTATTAGTAAATAATTCTTTTTCATGACTTTTCCTCCTAAACTAAAACGTATTAACTCAAGAATGCCGCTGTAAAGATGAGCATATCATATAAATAATGAACAAAATAAGAAATCCAAATATTCTTCGTTTGGATATAAGGCAATGTCAACACCATACGGCTGCCGCCTATGAGAAACACACATTGAATAATATTCCAATCATACGTGGGCAGATGAAGCAATCCAAAGACTACGGATGAAACAATCCAAGCGATAATTACTGCTGTTTTCCTCCTTAACTGCCAACGAGCAACCATTAAATGAAGGACTGCTAAAAAAGGGATGATTGCTAGAAATTCTTCACCGAACAACTGAAAAATTTCCTGGAATCTTAGAAGTAAATATTCCATTAGAGCTGCTTTACCTTCTGAATTTGTGGCTGCTGGATTATCGGCCAAAGTGCCACTCAGCAGTTCAATAATACCTCCAAGTAAAGAAGCAAAAAGAATCGCCCCCAGCACATAACCTATGACCAGCAGGATTTCTTTTGGATAAATTCTCCTAAATAGCTTTTTCCAGTCTTTACCAACTGCTAAAAATAACCCCAAGAAACCAGATAGAACTAAAACGATTCCACTAAAAAGCTCATTTTCATAGATAGAAAGGCTTGGTATATAAACCACTGTTAAAGACAAAAATCCTAAAAAAGGAAATAGCAGCATAACTAACCATTGCCAACCTGCAACGCTATACGGAAGATTCCTGTAAAAAGGGAAGTCATCATCTTTTTTTTCAAACCAAAAATACTCTTTCATGGTGTTCCCTCCATTGTTTTTTCTATAATAAATTCTATAAAAATTTTTTTATCCTGCAAAATGACATTTTGTAGAAAAAATAGTCCTTTCGCTCACTTTTTAATAGAGTTTATCTTTAATTGAAGGATAGCACACATCTTTTTTTTAGAAAAAAGAAAGGCATTTGTTTGGACACAGCTACAAAAAGTTCTGACATGCAATAGCTGCTCCCGCATATCAGAACTTCATCAGTAATTTTTAAATAATTGATTAATCAAAATCTGTCGTTAAATTATCAATCCCTAAAGCCTCCATCTGTGGAAATTTATCCCGCGGTACGCCCCAAAGGTTAACAGATAGACCTTTTTGCTGTGCTTTTGCGATTAAATCTGCTGTTGAAACTGCAGGATTATATTTGATATCTAGTCCAGCATTCACACCCAGAGCAGCTGCTTCTTCAATCATTTTTACATTCAGATTTTCACTTAACAGTTGAACCTGTAGTTGTGGAAGTCTGCTCTTCATTTCTTTTAGATTTTCATAATTGAAAGAAATGACAACACCTCTTTCAGAGAAGCCGTATTGATCAATTAATTGCGTAAGGTGATCATAGTCTGCTGCTGCTACTTTCTCTGTCTTAATTTCTATAAATGGAATGCCTTGCTTGCTGCCCATGATGCTGAGAAATTCTTCCAAAGTGGGAACCACTAGCTGTTCCTGACTATAAGTAGAAACATTCGAGCCGGATATTATTCTGTAGCTTCGGATTTGTTCCAAGGTTAAATCACTGATATTTCCTTTACCATTAGTCATTCGATCAATTGTACCATCGTGCATTACAACCCACTTCTTATCCTTGGTCAAACGTATGTCTGTTTCCACGCCCCACGTATCTGCTTGCTCAAAAGATGGAATTGAATTTTCCGGAGCTACTTGATGATTTCCCCGATGAGCTACATAACGAATATCTTCCATCATCTCATTTACCTGAAGTCCATCAGCTGGGATATAGCCAGAATCCGTTCTATAAATTTTCTGTTCAGAATTGTAAACAATTCCTTTGATATACGCCATACTATTCGAAGAAACTTTTTTTATTTCACTTGTCAGCTGTCTGTCCTTAAACAATACAGTATCCCCCTGAACACGGATTCTGACAGGATAATTCATATTAATCTCGGCAGTTCCAGCTGTTGCATGAGCCTCTAAACCATTTGCGCTTGTCAGATAGGCTTCTGCTGTATACACGCCATTGCTAAAGTCAAAATCTTCGTAGTCCATCCGAACCTGATAGGTTCTATCATCCTGCCGTTTTCCCTCATACCATCTCAGGTCACTTTGGTCTTCCTTTGACCAAACAGGAACCTTGATTTCTGCCACAGGAGCTTTACTATCAACTGTGACTCTTACATCGAATTGACCTTTGTCTGTACGTGTTGGATCAAGTTCCGCCGTGATGCTGGGTTTATCCACCTTAAACTTCCCTAACTCTGTTTGCTCAATGCGTCCGCTCTTTTTGTTCACAATAATATCTGCATAGTAGCTTCCAGCTTCTTGATGATTCTCAACTAAAATATCACTTTGCCATTTTTTTGTCTCAGCATCATAAACTGCGTCATAGAGCTGCAAATCATTCTGACCATTCTGTTCACCCCAGACAGGGAATTGCACCGAATCAATTTGACGCAAACTGGAAAGCTCTGCCGTTATCCGATAGACCGTTTGACCATTACCTATATCTACTAACTGGAAAACAGGCTTTGAGTTAGGATAGCTTATTCCTATTCCATTTGTTTTCTCTTTCAATAAAGTTTCCAGATACTCCTCTTGATAATTAGGATTTACACTAATTCCTTCATCATCGCCCGCAGATTCAGAGATAAGCATCGGAATCTGGATAATATCTTCTTTCGAAAGCCGATATCCTTCAAGACCAGGCCAAGCTGCCTCCTCTTGATAATCCAAATTATTAAACAACAAATACCCAAAAAGTATTCCACCCAACAAGAACAATCCGCAGCTAATTAAAAGCTCGTACCATTCACTATGTCTTTTTTCTTTCTTGTGCTTCATAAAAAACCTCTCATATGTATGTCAAATTCTATCATTAAAATCTGTTTGATTTATATTCTTCACCAGATACTTTCTACCAGCTAATCTCAATTAATTTAGTTTCTCTTACTCATATCTTTTCTATTATACATGAGAACTTTATAGAACCCAACTTACTAAGGATAACTTTTACACTTTCATTTTTCTTACAATTATTCAAGCGAACATACATTGTTACAGACCTAAAGCTTTAAATCGTTTATGTTCCTCAATACACTGAGGCAACTCTTCCGATAAAAAAACAGACTTAAAAACTCAAGCCTGCTTTCTTTCTATTTTGATAACATACGTATTACTTCTTCTATTGCGGCAGCAATATGATCCAGGTGCTTTTCTTCTCTTATCTTTTTAATCTATTCAATGTGGTTTATTCGTTTTATCCTTTCAAACAAAAGCAAACGGGGGTTGAGACAGAAACAATTAGCTTCAAGCACCAATTAGATACTTTTCAGCATCTGTTCTACTTACGCAGTGAGCAGTCACAGTGATTTAAAGCAATAAGTCGGAAATTATGAAAATGACAGGAAACACGAAGGTAAACCATTCGATGTTGACCGATTCCTATCTGGTGCGCCAAAAACGTTTACTAAATTTCGGCTTATTGTCGAAAAAGCTGCTTCTGCGGTTACTCGTTGCAATTCAGTGCCCATATGTGTTACTGTCTCACCATTTATGCGGATTTAAGCGTACGAAAAGTCTGGGAATTTATTTATGTTCCATCCGTCTGTCATTTTCTACGTAATGCCTTCCTAGCCAAACATTATTTTAATTATCAATGTTAGGTTGACTGTTGCATAATCTTATTTCCACAAGTTGCAGCTAGGAAAAAGCTTATTAGACGATTAATAACTATTTCAGCGAGTTCCTTAAGCTGCTCATCTGAAAACTCAACTACTTTTTACTGTCAAATTTATACCCCCTTTCGATGACTCTTCATCTTACTTTCCTTCTATGTTTTTTAATTCCAGATTGGAAACCTCTTTTTTTACAAAATCCAAATATTCTCTAATAACCTCTATTGTCTCCAGTGGGCTAAGATATGACGAATAGTAAATGCTGCTAATACTATCTAGCACTTCTTTATAATCATGTTCTTCAATTGCGAAGCATAAAGCCATTTGTTGTTTCTTAGAAAGTTCCATTCTCCAATCCCCCTACATACCATTGTCAAATATCTTGATGAATTTTTATCGTTCACCTTATTCTGGCTAGACCTAGATATTTTCTTTCGCTTTCCTCGTCTGTCTCTAACAGTCTTCTCTGTTATACCTGTGTGGAGAATAATATCTCCTTCAGCATATCCACCACACCTTATTATTTTTTCTCTAATGAATAACAGCTTTCCCTATCTCCTTCACCAATTACTTCTGTTACATCAGAATGTTAATGCAGTATACGAGGGTGATAAATGTTGATACTACAGCGTTTCATTCGTTGTGACCAGCCTCTGGGAGTGTTATAATCTAAGTACGAATTCAGATTAGCAACTCTCGCTGGGTTGCTACGAAAACCTTGTTTTCGGACAAGTTTTTTTGTTTGATTGCATTTCTCATTCCTTTCAAACAACCTTCTCTAGATTCTGCTACTTCCTTCTCTAGATACTCGATTCTTTTCCAAATCCAATGATGTCCTTTCCTGTGTTCAAACCACAAAGGTGATTCTCATCGATTTTGAATGTAGGATTTCCATAATCAAATTTCACAAGAAAACGAAGAGTAACTAACGGCTTTAAAATTGTGCCCTGTTTTTCTTCAAAATATTTACGTGAGGTTGCAACAAAAATGTTTAGCTCTGAAAACCAAGTAGGTATTGTTTAACATCAGCTCGTCCCTCACTTGTTTCACAACAATAAGAAGGATCAGCGGATTGTTAATAATGCAACATCACTTTTTCCTCCTATGCTGCTTATTTATTGAACATTTCTTTCATCAAAGCATCTTTTCCTTTATATTTTTGCTTCTAGCCCGTCCAACTATATAGCCCATAATGAACTGCTAAACTTCCACATCCATAGAAGTAAACTTTTTGTGCTGTTTGTTTCATTTGCTCAATTGTTGCTTTTGTCATGTTCTTCACCTCCAGACTCATATCGCCTTTGACAACATATTAATCGACTTAGAAAACTTTGTCAATACAAAAGTTGACTAAGTTTACTTTTTCTGTTTAAATATTTACTAAGGAGATGATGAAATGCTAAATAGACTAATTGAGTTACGTAAATCTTTGCGATTGAACCAAGAAGATTTTGGTACAAGGCTAGGAGTAACTAAGTCAACTGTTTCAAACTGGGAGAAAGGGAAGCGGATTATCCCAGAATCCACACGTCGTTTGATGATAAAGGAGTTCAATGTAGACCCCCTATGGCTGGATACTGGAAAAGGAAATATGTTTTCTGAATCAGAAGATGCAATAATGAGGCTGTTTGATGAGGTTAACTTTGGGGATAATGAATTCCATAGAAATCTATTCCGAGCTTTTTCAAAATTTGATAAATCCGAATGGGATGCGCTTGAAAGTATGATTGACAAGATAAATGCAGAAACAAAAAAACAGACTGATTAATCAGCCTGTTTATAGTAATAACTAGTAATAGTATAGATTTTTTTTATTAAATGTATATCTTTTATCTGATAAAGCATTTTTATAATATATTCAACATATTCTTTCTCAGACATTGAGTTACTTTCATTACTCAGTTTCATGATAACAACCCCTTATAATTTATGATTAAGGGCTTAGTTAAATAACAGGATTTTTTATTTAAATTAATATTCAGTGTTTTGCTCCATAGATATCTGACATACTTTAAACGTAGGTTTCTACAAAGCGGGAGCAGCACTAGCTATGTGCTTTTACATGATGGTCAATCTGTGAATGTGCTCCTGTTTTTTCGTGTCTACGGACTTACTCCGATGATGCATGGTACCCTGCTGATTAAAACCATAATTGCATCCATCTAAAAACCTCCTTTTTATATTGCTATATTCGGATTGTAGCAAATCATTAAAGGAAAATAAATAGAGGATGAGTGTTTATAACAAATTAGAATAAAATAACATACATATTATTAACAATACTCCCATTTTTATGATTATTCGCCATTTTCCTGATAAATTTATTCTTGTAAGTTATATTTTTATAAAAAAGGGGAATTTTTTTGAAAGTCGGAGAAGCCTTAAGTTTCTTTAGAAAGAACATGAACTTGACACAAAAAAGTGTCCGACCAGATTATATGAAACAACCCACTCTTTCAAAAATAGAAAACGGCAAGCAAACAGTGCCTTTTGAAGAGATAAGAGATATTTTAAAGAAGGCAGGAATTGGCCAAGAAGAATTTTTTTCTGTTGTTGAGCTTGACGAAGAACAGAATAAATTTCGGTTGCTATTTTATAATTGTTCAGTTAATTCAAGTGATTTGCAGTCAAAAGAAAAGTTACTTTCCATATATTATGATTTAAATAATCGGAGCAATCTTAACATACAGGAATACTCAAATCTTGTATCAATAAAGATTCATTTGGGCCATCGCTTTAAAGAAGTTACTCCTCTATCAAAAAAAGATATGCACAAAATATACCATTACCTATCAAATAAAAGTTTTTTTACTCATTTTGACTATGTTTTACTAAGCGATACCATTTTCATTTTTGACGATACACAGATTGACCTCCTTTCAAAAGCGGCATATCCAATTAAATATTGTCATTTAAGAAATCAGAAAACTAGATTGTTTGTTCTTAATGGAGTAACTAATATAATCACAAAGTATTTATTTGAGAGAAATTATTTGTTGGCTGAGAGGTATATTGACCTAGCGAAATCTATGGATTCTGGTGTAAAGGATTACCACTATCATCTAAACATTGGATATTTACATAATATGTATTTGTACTTAACCACAAAAGAGTATCACTACCAAAAAGTCGCTAGAACATTTGTTGAAACTCTGCAAAATATGGGAGAAACATTATGGGCTGAACAGATGGAAAGTGAAATAAATCGTTTACTAAATTCCGAAATCAATGAATATCAGACTAACATGATAGATACAACAGATTTTTAAACAAAAAATACACATTCCCGATCAGCCAAAACTATTGAAGAGCAAAAAGAACAGTCTCTAGAAGATCTTTATTTTACAAAAAACGAGTTATTGAAATTTCTAAAGCATGTTGAATTTCATACAGGTATACTACTTGACTACTCCAAAAACAAAAAAGTCTAACAGAGTTATTTTAGTGGATAAGGTTGTTTTAGAACAATTAAGTGTTATGCAATTTGAGCAAGAAGAGATTAAAAAAATCTTTCCTGCTTATCATGATAAAAATTTTGTTTTTACCAAGCTAGAAGGGAACTTCTGCGGTTATCCGGAATCAAGAAGAGCAATAGGTTTCTGTCTAAAAAGATACCTGTAAAAATTAGTTAATAGTAACCCCCTTACGCTTCACAAGTTTAGCCACACCGCGTAAGCTTACTCCTAGATGCTGGTATTGATTTACAAGCGATACAAGAACGAATCGGACACGAAGATTCTAAAACAATGAGAAAGGTGTATCTTCATATTACAAAAGAAGTAAATAAACAAGCGGTACAACGATTTGCACAATTAATGAACACGGAATCAAAATAGCATAAAAAGAACAATGATACCCAGCATGATATCATTGTTCTTTTTTCATGCCTTTTTCCGATTCTTCAACTCTTCAATCTGTCCTTCAGTCCTTTGTATCGAATTGCCAAACTCAAAATGGAACGCATGAAATAATTGAGAGCACGCATGATATTCTTTTACTATCTTCTTTTTATTGACTGGATTACTTTTCTCACTAAAAAATCATCTAAAATTTTAAGAGGTTAATCCCAAGAACTCAATCGCTCTAACAAATCACTAATTTCATGAATACCTTGATAACTAATTTCTTTTATCGGTTGTTTATTTCTAGTGATACCCGTTTTTATACTATCCATCAGCATTCTACTTATTTTTACTAATGGTGACCACCTGTATTCTCATTTCACTATCCGATGCCTCTATAGACAACACTAAAAAAGAAAGATGGGATACTTATGGATAGAAAAGTAAAAATATGTTTGAAAGAACTTTTTAAGGAAAGAGGAATATCTCTTAGAGAATTAGCTCGTTTATCAGATATTGAACCATCAATCATTAACAAGTTAGCAAATGGAAAAAGAGAGAAAATTTATTTGCCACATATTGAGCGGATTGCAAAAGCCTTGGATATCGAAGATATTTCAAAAATTATAAAGCTGAAAAAAGAGGATTGATTTCAGAAAGTAGGTCAAAAGTAGGTCAAAACAAAAAAGAGAACGCAAGGATTATCTTCGAAACGCTGCAATAGCGCCGATATTCCTTCGTTCTCATGGGTTTGGCACCCAATGGGCCGTGAGGGGCTCTAACCCGCGACTCGCTGATTAAGAGTGACTTAAAATCTTTTTCACACGTATATATGTTATTAAACCGGTACATTTTTTCTCTATTTTATTTATTATCTCATGATAAACACTCATTTTAGACAAATTTTAGACTAGCATTCTCAAAATCAAACTCTTATAATATAACATCAAAATATTCGAATAGCATATCCTACTTAATAGATATATTTATTTGCTTGATTCTTCTGTTGAAAATTTTAAGAGTAAACTGTTTTCAGTAGCTGAAATCATTCTAAAATTGATATATTCAGGTGTTTTTTCTCTGCAATAAAAAGTCATAAATCGATACTCCATTATATGAACAAATTCATAAAATACTCTTTCAATAGAGACTTCATCTTTCTTTTGAGTGTTTATAGTTACTACATATGTTGTACCTTCCAGTTTTATTGAAAAATCTAGTACATTTTCAATATCCCTCAACCAAATTCTAATTTCGGTACTAATTCCTTCCTCTACAACATAATTAAGTTTTTCATCTAAGCATTTTACAAAATCATTTAACATTATTTTCTTCATATTTTTAGCCTAAATTTCCAAAAATAGACAAGCTAATTCACTCTCATCTCTATTTCCTTTATTATTAATTAAAAAATAGCACCTTTCATTTTCCAATATACATTGTCTAATACTATAAGAACTTTCGGCTTCATACAACAGAATCCATTCATCATTTTCCCACAAGTATAGTTCTTCTTCATCATACTTAATTATTTTTTTATCTTTAATACTATAAAAATAACCTTTACTATTATACAACAGTTCTTTTTTCATTTTTCCATCATCATAAATAATTTTTTCATAATCACGATAAATTGTTTCTTCTTGATTATTAGTAAGGTATGTTAAACCATTAACTGAATGTTCTTCCACTGTAAATAGAAGATTATCATAGGTGAAAAAATAATTTTTTTCTCCATCCATCAGTCGAAAACGGCTTCCATCAACATAATAATTCTGCATAAAAAAAGTAGTACATTGCATTTTTACTATTTTCTTGTTCTTAACTTCTACACTATACAATGTTTCATTCTCTAAATCTTGAATAATTACATAGTCATTTAAAGTAGAGGCATACATTTGATAGATTACAAGTTCTTCATCCACATCTATTTCTGTTACAAATGAAAAATTTTTATCAAAAACAGTCAATCCTTTATAATTGCTATTTATTACTATATATTTTTTTGTAACAGCTAATGCATAAACATCATTATTTTCTATTTCTTTCTTTAGAATTTTCAATACTATCATCTCCTTTATCTAGGTAATTTTTTTGTTTTATCTTGAGTGCCCGGAATTAGTTCGCCTGTTTGATGGTTAGCTTCTCCTAAATGATTACCTCTTTTATCATAAACCTCTATATGCGAGCCTTCACCTCTATGAAAAGTATCCCTATGATAAAACTTACCATCTTTTTCATAGACAACTGCGCCTTTTATTCTTCCTTTACTTTTGTTTACTTTGAAACTCTTATCACTTAAAATAGTTTCATTATCTAAAGGAAATCTTCCTGTAGTTGGTTACGAATGTATTCTTCTATCTGTTTTTTATTTCTCCCTACTGTGTCCACGTAGTAGCCTCGACACCAAAATTTTCGATTCCCATATCTGTATTTTAGATTGGCATGTCTATCGAAAATCATTAAACTGCTTTTTCCTTTTAAATAACCCATAAATTGAGAAACACTTAGTTTAGGCGGGATACTTACCAGCATATGAATGTGATCTCTACAAGCATTTGCTTCAAGTATCTCGACACCTTTTCTTTCGCATAACTCTCTCAATATTTCCCCTATACTTGTTTTATATTTTCCATAAATGATTTGTCTTCTATATTTTGGGGCAAATACTAGATGATACTTACATTTCCAGACAGTGTGTGATAAACTTTCGTTAGCCTCTTTCATAGAGGTGCCTCCTTAACTTTTGATGTGGTGGTCGGGAAACCAACTTCATCTTATCAGTTTAGGAGGCTTTTTTACTACCACGCTGGAAGCTCTTAGGAGAGTCTGGGACAATAGTCAGAAGAAAATCTGATTATTGTCCTACTTTTTTAATTTTAGGGTACACAAAAAGCACACAGCCTTGTATGATTAAAGTGACCAAACCCAATCAAAAGGAGCGTGCTTTTATGTTTAAAGATTATACCATTAATCAAACGATTTTACCATTAGAGTTGGAACAGTTTATTCCTGAAACGGATGTCGCTTTTGCGGTTAATGCCTTAGTCGAAGCCATGCCGCAAACACTCTTTAATAAATTAGAAGAACAATTAGGCCGACCGGCCTACCACCCGAAGATGCTATTAAAAATTATTCTGTATGCGTATATACAGGAACGAATTGGTCATGAAGATTCTAAAACCATGAGAAAAGTTTATCCTCATATTACGAAAGAAATAAACAGAAAAGCAGTAGAAAAATTCGCTTTACTCATGAATGATAATTGATTAAAAAGACCCTAAACTTTTTACCAGTTTAGGGTCTTCTAATTTTCTAGTCATCATCTATCCAATCTTTTATATCACCTAAGTAGATATCGTTAGGGTGAGAAGTTTGTTTCAAAAGTAGTATCGCTGTTTTTTTATAATCTTCTAAAATCTCCTCTAATTTTTCTGGAATAAGGGCTTCAATATCTTCAAGTTCTGTACTCTTCTTTAGTAATGTTATTATTTCTTCATTTATTCCTTTATCCATCACTACCCGAACTGTATATGGACTAAAAAAATAAATATGGGCATCATCTATAGATAAGGCTTTTGTTGCTATTGCTTCAATAAATCCTAAAAAATTTATCAAGACCATTCGTTCAACTTCTTCTTTATATGTTACGCTCATTTTCAATTCCATCAAACATATCCTCCTATTTATAGCTCCACTTATTAATAACTTTTACATTAAATACTTTACCAGATTTACTTTGAAAATAATGGATCGATATTTCATTACCAAATTTATCATACCCATTTTTATATATTTTTTTCCATTCTCCTGATTCAATTCGTCTTAATTGATCAAGTAGAGGTCCATTATTTATTTTATCTTTTAACGTTTGTCCTTTTGCTGGCTCAAATCCTTCTGGATATTGGGGGGCGTCTTTTATAGAATTATAGGTATTCTTGATCTCCGATTCTTGAGGAGAGTTTCCTAAAGAGTCCAATCCCTCATTAAAATACATCGCTCCCACTGCGGCAATGGATATTCCTTGCGCCACGATCACACCATCAACCACAAGACCATAGCCTCCTGTTGCCAACGTTACAATGGCTGCACCTCCTATGGCACCTACAATTCCCGTCACAACCGCTGCACCTCCACCCACAATTTTTAAGGTGGTGTCCACAATATCTGCAAATTTATCCAACACATCTATTGCTTTATCCAAGAAACTTTCTTCGTTGATTTCTGCGGTAAGCTTTTCATCAATAACGCCATTTCGATAGGCAACATACTTAATTTCACCGTTTTCTTCCAGCTTTTGAATAACTTCTATTCGATCAATGGTACGCTCTTCATTGTAGCTTTTTAGATTCTTATACCATTGCTGATTACTAAAATCGGTAATACGATAGCCAACTTGCGGACTGATAAAATTAGCTGGATTTCCTAACTGCGCTAATCCAGTGTTTACGTCGGTCATTAAACGAGCTAGTTCAGAATACTGAGACCCATGACTTCCTTCAAAACGCTGATACTTTTCCAAAATCTCTATTTCATCTTTAATCGGTTCCATACTTTGCTTTTTGAAGAAGGCACCTAAAACCGGCACATCTTTCATAGATTCTGCCAAAGCATTCATCAGATTGAAATAGTCATTTTGGGCTGTCTGTAATTCTCTATAAAGCTCTGCTAATTCATCTGTATCTAGTAATTCATCTGTTTTACCCACTTCTCCTACAAAATCAGTTAAATATCCATCTAAGCTATTTTCCATCTCATAAAAGATATTGAAAAGAGCTTGATCGATTTCTTGATACGCTTCTAAATGCGTCACCGTAGAAACCCAACCGTTCCCAAGAAGATTGCGATTGCCTTTTAACCCATCTATTGAATTCGTAACAGACTGAAAACCGCTGACGCCATTTAAACGTTCCGTACTAATGCTTCGCTTAACATCAATCAACTCTTCATAGCTAAACTTCATCTGCTTCCTCCTTCCGTACCTGTTCGTAGCCCTGTTCTGCTTCTTCATAGCTAGACTTGCGTTGTGTCAATTCTTCTTCCAGTTCATCTTCTGCCAGTGAAAAGACTTGTTTCAACTCTCGTTCTGACTCTTCCAGCTCGTCTAATTTCTGATAAATCTGTCGCTCTGAATCCGTTCCTTTCGCAAAGTGTAGCACACGTTCCCAAATTTCTTTTTGGCGATAAAGGACACGCCTACTTTCTTCATAGGCAGAAGGTATATCAGCTGTCTTTTTCTTCAAAGATAAATAAGCGGCTTCTTTTTCTTCTACTGCTATACGCAATGTTCGTAGGTCCTTTTTCATTTTAGCCACCTCACGCCTGCATGGTTGACATACTGTCTTTAATCGCTTTATCAGAGGCTTCTATCGCTTGGTGTACTGCTTGAACATTCTTCACTTCTGTTGCTAAACACGCCTTATAGGTGCCAATCGTTTGTTGGAAAGAAGCAAGCAACTGTTTCAATTCATCTGTCGCTGGACTGGTAGAATCATGGATGTTAAACGTAGGCTTAAACTCAATATCTCCAAGTGCAATCAGTACATCACTAGAAAATTTTGTAACTGCTTGGCTATCTGTGCTCACTGTATCTGTCATTTTTAACTCTCCTTTTTATTATTTCCATTTCAGTATATCAAATAAAGTCACACTTTTCTTCGCTTTTTTAGTTCGTTTAGTGATAGTTCGATTTCTTTCAACGTTTGAATATAGTCAGAATAAAAGACATGAAAAATTTGAGATTGTGCACAGTAGGCACGAATAATTTTTTTCTTATTAACTGGTCGCTTTTTGTCATTAAAAAATAATTGAATTAATTCTAACGGTTGTTGCCAAGAATATAAACTTTCCATCAACTCTTCAATCAAAAAAATGTTTTGATACGTAATTTCTTTTAGTGGCTGTAAATTATTCTTTGAATCATTCATTCTTTTCTCCTTCTGGTGCTTTTAAGAGCACCACTTTTAAAATCATTTTACTATATGATGTCTCTAAGAACAATACATAGTGAAAAAGGAGATGAAAATATGAGATATAAAGTCCAGATTGAATTAAAAGAATTAGTAAAAGAAAGAGGCATTTCATTAAGGGAACTCGCTCGTTTATCAGATATTGAACCATCAATCATTAACAAGTTAGCAAATGGAAAAAGAGAGAAAATCTATCTACCTCATATCGAAAGAATTGCAGATGCTTTGGATATTGATGACATTTCTAAAATTATCAAACTCGTTAAAGACGAATAAATAGATTGAGGTCAAAATGTGGTCAAAACAAAAAAAGAGAATGCGTACTCCATCTTCTAAACGTCCGAAGACGCCGACAGAATACCATTCTCGTGGGTTTGGCACCCAATGGGCCGTGAGGGGCTCGAACCCGCGACCCGCTGATTAAGAGTGACTTAAAATCTTTTTCACACGTATATATGTTATTAAACCAGTACATTTTTTCTTTATTTTATTTATTATCTCATGATTAACAACCATTTTAGACAAAATTTAGTCTAGTTTTTAACGTAAATCTTCTTATAACATAACAAAGAAAAAGTATTGTAAAGGAACCAGTCCTTTTACAACACTCCTAATTTCTGTTTTCTTCTATTATCTACAGATTTTTGATTGTAACGCTTACGAGGCTTAACCGTTTCTAAGGTATTAATTTGATTTCTCAGTTCAACAATCTTTCCTTCCGGTAACATCTTTACAAACTCTAACCAGCCCAGCACTCTTTCAAGAGTGTATTTTTCACCTGATCCAGATAGATAGGGTTTAATTTTCCTGATAGCATTCGTTTTATAATCATATTCAATCTTATAAAATGAATACTCATATCTGATATTAGTTTTATGTGCTTCTCCTTCTACAATCAAAGACGTTTGCAAAGATAACTTTCGTTCATACATCACAGGCGGAAAAGGATCATCTACAATATCAGAACTTGCTTCATACTTCATAAATCCCATTTCTTTCATGTATTCATTCATTTGTTTTCCTCCCAAATAAAAAAAAGGCTAGTAAAGATTTTCATCTTCACCAGCCAAATCAACTGTTTATTGTTCATCTATTAATTTAATATTTTTTTCTTCATAAAAAATATCAGTAGCACTTCTTAAAATATCCTCATTATATTCCGGCTCAATATCTGATTGAGAAATTTCAAATTTTTCATGCCTTCTTACTTTGTAAATTGCATTTCCAACATACTTTCGAGTGCTGTTACTATACTCATATTCTTCTTGTGTTTCTAAAAGTACATAATAACTTTCAGGAGTTTCATACACTGTAGCATTCGAATCTTTTTGATTAAAAACTGAATAATGACCATACCCGCCACCATCATCTTTATTGAACTCATAAACTGCTTTAACTATTTCTTTCCCCTGACTTGATTTAGAACCCCCGCAACCAGCCAAAATGAACAAAGCAATTAAAACAAACCCAAGATATTTTTTCACTTTCTTTCCCTCCGTTCTGAAATTCAAGTCATATTGTAACATTTAAAAGCAGTTAAAACTATCACTTTTAAGGGAATCGCCAAAATACCGTTCTGAAATTCGCTGGCGGTCTAGGTGTCCAGTTTTCAGTTGCACTTACTAAACCACTCCCGCCCGGATTGTTACTTTCTACTATCTTAAAGGTTCCATCGCCATTCACACCAGTTATTAACAGTGTGTGAACTCCTGTACTGAATGAATCAGGATTCGTTATACTTTCATACTGCATAACATCACCAGCTTGAACTTCACTTTTAGAAACCTCTTTCGCTCCTGATCCAGTGTAGCCAGATCGTACACCACCAACACCAAAACGACCACCGCCGTTATTTATCCAACGTTGAACCGCTTTGATACATTCACCTTCTGCATTCCACCCAGTCGGGAAAGTTTTTCCAACATCGGCATAAGCTAATTCAATCGCTTTTTTCTTCCAGCCAGTCGCAGAACCATCACCGCCAGAACTAGGCGGACTAGTCGCACCGGAAAACAAATCATACCATTTTTGAGCGAGTTCTTGACGCTCAGGATGTGGATCACGTGGACGTTCTCTATTCATCTCGTACGCAGTAGCCGCTTTTTTTAAATCTGTTAGCTTTTTAAATTCTTCACCCGAAAATGGATAGGAGGATGTAGGAATATAACCACGACCGACCCCCGACAATTCCCAGTCTATTACTTCCACTTGCGTTTTTATTGATTTATAATCACCTGTAATGCCAGCCGTTTTCATAGCTGTCATTAAATTACTTTTTGGCGTCCATTGAATCAGCCCATAGCCACCACCACCACTCAATTCATTAGTATCGCCAACAAACGTACCACCTGTTTCTTGATCGATATTACCCAACAATCCGGCTATGGCTTCCTCAGTGTACCCTTTTTCTTTTAGCAAAGACCAAATTTCCCACGCATTTTTTTGTGCGTCTGTCGAAAGTTCCGGAGGTGATCCACCACCCGAACCAGAAATACCACTTCCACCAAATAAAAACAGAATAAACAAGAACAAGAGAAGGAACGGCAGAACGACAACACCGAACCTTTTCACTAATTTCATTTATTCATTCCTCAACATTTCCAACTTTTGATAAAACTGTTCGTAATTATTTTCCGGCGGTTCTTCATATGAATCAATATCGTTCACTGTATTACTATTAATCACTTGATTCATTTCATACGAATCCGGATCACCTGATTCATTTTTAGGCGGTTCAGTTGAATCAAGGCTTTCAACACTAGCTTGTTCTACTTCCAGCGGTTCTTGATCTTCTATTTCTATTTTTTCAGTATCAGCCGGAAGGACTTCAACCGGATCAATCGATTCCATTTCATTATCATTTTCAATTTCAACACGATTCAAATCAGTTGTTTCCTCTTGTTCAGGGTCAAATTCTGGATCAATTTCAGCTTTTTCAGTATCCGCCCGATTTTCATTCGTTTTAGAATATTCATCATCATTTAAATTATCAGCCTCAATTTCAGCATTTTCTACATCAATATTTGCATAGTCACGAGAATCAATATCATCATTATTTGAACCTTCATTTTCTGATAAGTTTCCATAAACATTCGCATTACCTATTTCAATATCTGCATGATTAATTGACAGATTACCAGCTACTTCACCAGAAGCGGAACCCTCTCTTCCTGATTTCTTCATAGCATTCAACATTCTTCTATCAAAATTGTTAACATTCGTCACATGTCCTCCGGTAACAAAACTAACAATTTGATTTCTGAATTTCCAAATCATATAGATTGCAAAACCTTTTACAATCGCTGAAAGGACACAACTAATAATCGTCGCACCCCCCGCAACTCCCGCAAGTGCAATAACTGACGAATCAATCAAAGTCATAACGAAAAAGAATAGATACATCGCAACTGTTAAGAAAATACCGATAAAGAAAATCATCATCATTTTTCCCATTCCGTTAAAAATTGAATTTGAGAACTTAGGTATTAAACTTAAAATACTCAATATCGGAAATCCGAAAACCATTACCATAATTAGTATTTTTAACAGAAATTTCATTATTCCCATTAGCATTAGTGGTGCACCCACAAACAAATTTGAACAAACAGAATACACACTAATAAAAATTTTATCTATCGCACCATCCGGCGTTAGATAACGATTTTTTTCACTTGCTGTTTTTACTTTACTTTTTAGCTCATCCATTGCTTTTTTATCTGTTTCCTGCTCAACCGTGTAAAGAAAATCATCAAAATCCTTTTCATAAACAGGAGTGCCAAAATTTACCATGCTAAATGCTTGCTTCATAGAGAGTTGAAAATAAACTTCTCTAATTGTTTCTACAGAGCTTTCAGAACCAACTTGTATTTCACTTTTGTTCCCTTCGATATCAAACATTGGTAAAGCAATAGCTGAACTCATTACATTTTCCACTTCATTAAAAATGTTATTCACATCTTTTAAGTATTCCTCACCTTGCACATAAATCACCGAATTTATTCCAATCACTGCAAATAAAACGATAATCTTTCTGAATGCCTCTTGCGGACTTGACACGAAAAAAATTACTGTAATAGAGCCTAAAGCAATTAGAAACAAAGTAACCCCTATGCTCGAAAACAACGAGCTATACAAGCTAACAGCAACTTTAAACACCATTCCAATTGTTTCTTCAAATACTTTGTTATTCATGAAAATTTGTAGGCTTAGATCAACGACTTGATAAATCCAGCGATTTAAAACCATCCCTATATTGATTATCCAGTTAAACATTTGATAGAGTTTTTCATCACCAATTACCCAAAAACTGCCGTCAGTATTCATCAAAGACATATAAGAGTTAATAGAAAATTTATTCATTCCATACCTCCTACACAAATTTTGCTTCGGCTCTACTATTGCTTGTTTCCTTCACTGTATCAAATGTTTTTTTGATTTCAGGAAACAGACAATGAACCGAAATTTTTTGAACGTGTTTATAGGGATCAAGCATAAGACACTGACCTTTTTTCATTCCTGATAGCCATTCACGATTTTTTTCAGTCACATCCACGCCGACATGTTCCAAAATTTTATCTTCTTCTTTCGGCTCATTAAAAGCGAAAATAGTACCAAAGTTCCCATGATCGTCTTCTGACGTCACGTCAGCGATTGATTGCGTTGAATAGATCAGCATATTATTTTGAGAACGTCCTACCCGCTTAATTGCACTAAGTATTTTCTTTCCTACAGCCGTAGTATTAAAAATCCAAGCCTCCTCGAAAACTTCAAAGGTTTCCTGATCGTCATTCATTGACCCGAATTTCTCACAGAATTTACCTAACGGAATCATGAGAGCAAGGCTTTTCTTTTCACTTTGCGAATACGTTGACGGATCATCCGACTGTTTCGGAACTGATAGCCCCAGCACACCTAGAATAGTAATTCGTTTTTCAAAATCTAACCCTTTGCTTTGACCGTCAGAGAAACCTAATTGCAAAATACTTCCCTCTACTTTTTCAGCAAGCAGATCACCAATTTCTTTCACGTCTACATTGGCATTCTCTTGCAGTAACTTGACAACATGAAGCATACCGACTTCTTGCCCCTCAGCCCGCCATTCAACCACCTGACGAATAGCCTTAGATAGCTCAGACTGTCCGACACGTGTATCATCAAGATTTATCATTTGATAAATCATTGCCTCAGCGGTATCTTTTGCGTCCGTTCCTGTTAAAAATGTAATTGGATCAAGTACACCGAAATTTTCAGCATTATCCGGATCAAGTTCGATTAAATGGAACTGTTCTATCAAACTGTAATAAAGCGGATACCGTTTTTTATTTTCAGGATCAGAAAGAAACGCTCGATACTGTTTTATTTTTTCCGTTTTTGGATCAATGAACAGTCCTTTTACATCTAACATTGTTAAAAAGGTAAAGAGCAGACTAACCAGAAATGTTTTACCCATACCAGTTTCACCAGTTACGCTGATATGCGGGCTTGCTGTTCCCATTTCTTCATTCCATTTATTCGCCGTAAATGGATTTGAAAAGACAACATTTCTACTTGAATAAATCGCACTTTGGAGGCTTTTCGCTCCCGAAATGTGCGGATCAACACGCCCAATATACCAGCCTGTTCTAAAACCAACACGCTGATTAATTGCCAGTAAATTCTCACAGAATCCGGCTGTATTTGTAGTTTGAATCCATTTTGTATCACTACTTTCAAGACCCACCCCAAGTAAATTTTTATAATACAGATAGACTTGTTGAGACTGGGCACGAGAGATTTTTATTTTACGAGTTTTGAACAGCGAAATAATTGTATTAATACGTTGTTTACATTCCTTCTTACTGCTTGCATACACAACGATACAACCCAGCCAGTTCACAATCGATTTTTCACTATCAACCTGTTCTTTCAAGTCCTCAACAATTAAACGACTTCTTGAAACCCGCTTACTTTCATTATTCCCTACAGAGCGACTTTCTTTCACTACGTTTTTAAGCCGTAATGCTGAACGGTTCGCTTTCCCTTCCACCCCTAACGAACCTTTTAGGTTCTGAAATTTCACTTTATATCTCAGTTCAACCGGAAATGGCAACGTTTGTGCTATTTCTGCAATGTGCATATAGTTTAAAATATCAGGTGTCTCAGCGATTGGTAAAATAGCAATCGTGCTCTTTCCCTCAACACTTTCCAGCGATAACATACCCGCTTTGGAGGGATCAATGACACAATCCGTAATGTTTTCAATCGACGTATTCGAAGCCTGTTCTTCCAGTGTATGTGGCATGTTACGAATGAAATTCAAACGATTCAAGTAGTACATTTCTGTTTCAGTCAACCGCTCACCCTGAAACACGCTCATTTTCCTTGATACTAAGCTTTCCAATTCTTGAAACGGCTCAAAATCGCTATCATCAACATTCAGACTATAACCCGCTAAATTCAACGCATTCTTTCTGAAATTCTCATAAGCTCGCTTCATTCCCTCCTTGAAAGAATCAACTTCAAACGCTGATTTAAGCGGTACACCAATTACCCAATCATAGGTATAGATCATACCCATTTCTTTTTTTAACAGCTCAACAGTCTTCCCAGCATAATATTCCGCTGTTTCTTTAACATCCGGACTAAATGATTTAGCTAGTTCACTAAATCTTTCCTCCAGCGTCATATCACGCGGAACCATAAAAATATCGATTCCACCGCATTCTTTCAACTCATTTACTAAATGCGTAAATTTCCTTTTTATCTCAGCTTTTTTTCTGTCTGCTGTTGGCGGTATACTTGTTGAGCGAATGCGATAGTACGCCCATATTTCATTATCGTTTGTATACATCATGTTATCTTTGACACTATTTAACGGAAATTTTAATTTCAATTATTTTTTTCCTCCTTCTTAAAAAGAACAAGGCTAGGGGATTCCCTAACCTTGAATTTTCTCAAATACTATTAATTCATTTTTTTGTTTGAATTGCTGATCCTGACAGATTACTTTTTTTCCCACTCTATATTTAAAGAAGAAAAACAAGAAATCTATCACGTAATCATGAATCTTTAGTCCGTCCGGCTCCAGCTTATCCCATAGCATAACCACGCCCACCGGTATCAAAATATAGCCAGCAAGCGAAAGACCTGGAATAAAACCAAGTAGCCACATAAACGGTCTAAAGATTGTAAATAGCGATAGTATCGTAAAGCCGAATACTGCCATTTTCGTAATTTCAACCGGATTTTCAAGCGTAAACCCTCGCCACAATTTTTGGATCATAAAAGGAACTGTTAAAGCCTTTTTATAGTTATACAGATTTTTTTGTTTCATCCATTATCCTCCAAAAATTTTACTGAACAATTCTCCAACTGAATTAAAAATTCTTTCTGGATCATTCGCCATGAAGAAGATAAACGAAGCCATTAATATTACACCAATAAGTGGTCCAACTTGTTGCTTAGCCCAAAGAATGATGCACAAGATTAAAGCAACGATACCCACCCCAATTTGTACCTCCGTTGTAAGATAACCATCCAAATTGGTAAGTGACGGCAACGCTCCTAATACTAAATTATTCATCTATTAAAATCCTCCTAAATTATGTTTTAATTCACTTATTTTATATTGATCTTCTTCTTTAACAAGCTTCAATGAAAAAGCCTCTTTATGCTTCAAATTCGATTCTTTTTCAGCAAAGATTACTTTTACATACACTGTTGTAAACTCGTCATGAGAGAACGCCTCAGGCGTTTCAATCGTATCTACTCGATACCCACCACCTAGACTTTCTACATTTTTCATAAAATATTGTAGTTCCTCATTTGTTCCTGTTGCGTACTTCTCAAAGAAAATATCTAAGAACGTATTAACATCTTTTAACTTGTCAGCGTCTAAAGCAGTTCCTGATTCTTCTTGCTTTTTAACACCTTCAAAATTAGCCACTTCTTTTTTTATTGCCGAAAAATAAGGTGTTGAAATAATCGAAAACTTGCCTTCCTTCTCAACAAAATCAATACTCAACAGCGTTGTTTTTTCTTCTGTCTCATATTCGATGTAAGAAACATCTTCAAAGGAATCGCCATTTTTTTCTTTCTTGATTTCTTCGTGTGCAATGTCTACAGAATAAACAATTCTATAAACTGCTGTTGAGTAAGTATCCTTTTCAGTAACTTCACTCAGTTCACTAGAAATCAGTTTTCTTGCAGTGCTTACTTCTTCACTATCAGCCGACACATTTTCAGCATAATACTTCTTTAATGTCTCTTTTCGTGCCTTCATTTCATCTGAATTAGCAGACAAATACATATAATCAGATATAAAGTCACTCATAAATGAGTTCATAGAAAATGGATAGCTTTCACCTGATCCGGATTCATTTGTGACTTTATCTGAAAGTTCTTTCTGAACTGCTTGAACCTTATCCACACGCCCGCCAATTCCAAAGGAACGAAACAGGGAGAAGACACCAGAAAAGAGGAACAGCACCATCGCAATTAAGAAAAACTGATTGTATTTTTTAACAGCTATCTTTTTTGTTGATGGACGTTTTTCTTTCTTAGCTTTAAAGAACCGTCCTCTTTTTGAAAGTGCACTTTCAAAGATTTCCTCTTTTTCTTCACTGATTTCCTCAACTTCTACAAAAGTTTTCGGAACAATTTCCGGCTCCTTACTTTCCTCTTTTTCAATCTCCTGAATTTGTTCTTCAAAAGAGTCCTCAGCCTCTTTTGTATCGATTTGATTTCCCAATATTTTTCTTTCAAGAAAATCAATTTGATCAATTTTGCTTCTATTGATATAGTGCTCACCGTCTTCATTAACAATCAAAATCTCACGATCATTAACATAAAACCGTTTATCTAAAATTTCATCTCTTGATAGATCATCACTGTAAGAATAAAAATCATATTCTATTGATTCTTTTGTATCAAACGTGATTGTGATTTTATACCAATGTGTACGATCACCCTTTTCAGTGTATAACTCTTTATTTGATTCATTAGAAACCGGATCATAAAAAGGTATTGGCTCTTGATTCTCAACAGCCTTTTCAATTACCTTTTTCCGTTGCTTTTTACTTTTGCCTAACCCATTTTTCTTTTTACGCCTCAGAATAAAAAGCGTTCCCATATACACGACAAACACAAGACCTAGAACAACTAACAAAATTTTCTGTAAATCCATTCAATACCCTCACTTTCTTTTTTTGAAAGTACACTTTCAAAATTAAAGACAAGAAACGGATAGCTTCTTGTCTTAGTCGTGTACCTATTCATTTTTATTTTCGTCCGTTTGCTGTCCTTTACGTGTATACCAGAATGCAATCACACCCAAGAAAATTACAGCTCCGATAAGTGTTGCGTACCGCTGAATTTCCTCACCTGTTTGTGGTAATGATCCGGTAGGTTTTACAACTTCTTTTTCTTTTTCAATAACTGGAGGCGATAACGTTACGATATTTGATAAAATATCGTCATTATTAACCTTTAAAGTTATTTGATTTTCTAGCTTATTCCCTACATGTTCCTCTTTGTAATGATACGTTGTATCTAACACCCAGCGTAGAGACGTTCTTTTCAGCTTTGTTGCATACTCTTTATTTACAATCAATGAGGCTGACTGTCCGTCTACTTCATAGGTGGTATTTTTAGTGATATCATTTCCAGTTTCATCATAAAGCCTCATAGCTTCTAGCGTGAAACCGTCCGGCAGTTTATCCAGTAATTTGATTGATTCTATCGAATCATTATCACCAATGTAAACCATCCCTTCAAAGACAACTTTTTCACCATCTTTCAGCAAGTCATAATGATCTACCCTCGTTCCATCTTCTTTCAAGATAGATTTCACAATCGAGTTTTTTCGGATCATCATATTCTTAATAGGTGAAAAATCTTTTGTGATCTCCTCACCAGCTTCTTGATTTTCGCCGTATTCTTTCTTGATCCCAGCGTCAACATAGCCATCTTCATAGATATTTATTTCATGAACAGCTTCATTAGATATTGGAACATAAATGAAAGTGAATTTGTTTTCGTTTATTTGATATCCTTCACTCGTAGAAATTTCTTTAATGTAGTATGTTTGTTCCGGAAGCAAAACACCTTGATATGAAGCAACACCCTTTTCAGTTTCTAAGGTACTAACTAACGTATCTTTTAAAATCGTATTTTCGTTATCAATATTAAAATTGGCACCATGGTATAAGCCAAAAACAGCAGAATATTTTTTATCTTGTTCCACATTTCCTATTACTCCAGTTACAACATCATCACTATAGCCTTTATCTCTTAGAAATTTTGATAAATCATCTAATGAATCTCCACTAAAAAAATCACCGTTTTCTAATTCAAAAATCTTATGAACATTTACCCGAACCTCTTGTAGCGGGTCTTTTTGATTGCCTTCACCTGTCGCAGTGTCTTTTTCTGCAACTACATCAATTAAAATAGGCGTAGGATCAACTTGAATGCCTAAAGGAGCTTTAAACTCAACAGCTTTGTATTGACCAGCGTACACATCTTCTTTTTCTGCAACGCCTTTTTCATTCGTTGAAATTTCTCCTAAATCTTCACCAGCTTCATGAATTTCCGTTCCATCACTTAGTTTGATATCTTCATTGGCTGTAATTTTGTAAGATACCCCGCTTTGCGGTTTCTCTTCAAATATTGGAAGCTGAGTATCAGGATCAAGACCAGTTATTTGATCGGTTACTTTAAAAATCCTGAACGATCCTTGCGGATCAGAACCCTTATTTTCTACTTCATTTGTTTCTTTTTCTGTAGAGTTAACAGTTACTGAAGCTGTATTAACAAGCAAATCACTAGCCCGAACATCCTCACTTACTTTTACTTGAACGTTCAAGACATATGTTTCACCATCCAGCTTCATTGATTTTAAAAATTCAGAAGAAGCAGCATACAAAACTTCGTTTTTATCTTCATCAAATGTCACTTCGCCTTGTTCGTCTTCTTTCAGCCACGCTTTTTCAAAAACTACTTTTTCCGGTAGCTGGTCTTTGATTTCAAACGTTGAATAACGCTCTAGTAAGTCAACACCGAGCGTATGCACTTTTTGCTCAATTTGATAGGTTAGCACATCGCCAGCTTTGACTACTTTTTTATCCATATCTTTTCCAGAATCATCAACTACTTTTTTCACAGGCGTTTTCTGTTCCGTATTGAACAATGTCGCACAACTGAACGAGTTCCAGACATCCGGACTTTTCTTTAAAGAACCGACACGAAACTTCATTTCTGATCCGTTTACCTGAAAACTTACAGTATTTCTTTTAAATGTTTTTGAACCTAACACATCCGTAAAATTACCATTTCCACCCGCAAATACTTTGCCAGAGGAGAACGGATTTTCCATTTCAATCACATTTGAATCATCTGTAATGTATGTTTTCATGTTCTGATCCTGATTCAAATAAGACACAAATTCGTTTGCCGTATTTTCTGCTGGATCAAGTAACCCCGAACCATTCAAAGAATTTACAGAAAGAAACGAATCACCTGAAAGCAAAACCGGATTCCCGTTTTCCTCAAAAAACTTTAATGAATAATCGAATTGGTAAATGTTATGGTACCAATGTCCACTATAAAGATTATCCGAGATAACAAAAAATTGTTCGTTTCCATGCACCTTTAAATTCGAATACTCAGCCACCGCAGAAATATTTTTTCCCTTATACTTACCTACATAGTCATAATTGACTGTTATTTTGAATGTATCCGGCATATTCGAAAATACTACTCGATTCGCCCCATACCCATCTTGAAACGTGTGGTGTGGTTCTGAAAGTTTAGGATCATCAAAATATTTAACGGTTGCACCTGAATTATTTGTACTAACTTTTACAGTCGGTTTTTTACTCATATTCTTTTCAATCACAAGATTGTTTTCAGCGGTAATTACTGGGTTTTCACGATCTACTTTAATTACCTCAGCAACTGCTGTACTAGCCCCGCCAAACATCAAGAGAGAAAGCGACAAGCCCAACACAGACCGCAACACTTTAAATTTATTACTTCTCAATTCTTACCCTCATTTCTTTTTTTTTTTTTGAAAGTGCACTTACAAAACAATTCCGGTAGCTTTTGCAAATTCACTTGTTTCAGCTACTTCAACATCAAGTAACTTTTCATCCTGATCCCGCAATTCAGCACGATCAATAATATCTTGCAATGTATTCGTACCAAAAATTTCATCTTTGCTTTGAATCAATTTCAACGTCCGGCTCATAAATGTATCTACATATGCCACTTTCTTTTTAAACGTTGGTTTTTCCGGCTCAATTTTTAAATTGATCGCTTTTGCATTGCCGATTAATTTCAACCATTTTTTCCAAACCGTTTCACAACCATTCCTATCTATTTCAAAAACAGTTAACTGATTGCTAATGATTCCTAAAATCAAACTAGAGAAATCAAAGCTAGTCATATACATTTTTAGAAATTCTTTTGCTTTTTCATTTGTCATCCGGACTTCATATCGGTTTTTGACCTCAACATCTTCCACCGGAATCTTTTCACGCTTTGCCGTTTCATAGTTCTTTTGATAAAAGCAAAAGTGCATCAGACTTTGCCTTGACCCTAGATAGACAGTGACGCCCTCAGAATCTTCCTCTTGTAAACTTTCCTGATTGATTACCCGCATAGACTTAAATTTTGTTTGATACATTCCATTTTTAAGCCTTTTTGCCAGCTCAGGAATGGAAAAAATTTCCTCATAATCATCTAAAGCTACATCAATTCGAGTAACCGAACCTTTATTCTCAAACACTCTAGTTAGAAAGTTCTTCCAATTTTCCTGTAGTTCTTCGAGAATGCAATCATAATTCCGGCATCCTTGACCGGACAGCTCAATCAATACCCCCCTTTCGTCTCCTTTCTCAGAATCAAGTACCCGAATGGCACCCAAGAAATACATTTCTTTATAGCCATACAAGCCAGTAGGCTTATTATCAAAGTAATCAAAATCCATGTGCAAAACGGATTCAATTACCTTTCGCACATCGTGCGTTGGAAATCTGATTCTCACATAATCAAACTTAGCTTCTATAACCTCACTAACTTCTATCGAGTTATAGAAATCTAAAATTGCCGAAAGCATGTCAGGTGAAAAGAATCGCTCCCCCTTTTCTACTTTCGCAAGATAAGAACGATCAAAGCCGAAAGTCTCAGATACAAGCCGTTGGCTTAAATTCCTTCTTAACCTCATTTCCCGCAGTTCATAGCCTTCTATTTTCTTCACCGCTTTCCTTTGTCACACCTTCACACTTAAAAATTGCAGAGTGTGACAAGCTAAAATTTTACAAATTGCTTGCTGTATCAGTGTTTACCGTTTGTTAGTGAACAAATATTCAGTGTTTTTTACCCCCCTTTTAGATACTGGGGGTTTGAGGCGGGCAAAGAGCGCCCGCCCCACACTCAAAAGAAAAAGCCTACATTACCATTGAGTCGCCTAAGGGCGACTCTACGCCTTTTACTTTTGGTGTGGACAATATTCTTACCGCCTATCCTGTTTAATCGGCGGATCATCCCTGATTTTGGCAACAAAAAAAAATGATAGCAAGCCTTTAGAAATCACCTTGTTATCACTGCATTTTTTTGTATTCAGTTTTGCAAATCAATTGTCCAGCAATTTTCACATGCACAGGCAGGACAATCCTTTCTTTCCTGTTTCTGACAGTTAGCACACTTTACAATTTTATTCCCACACCGAGCACACCTACTTTCTTTAAGAAAGTATTGTGTGTATTCTCTTTTAAAACCTAGTTTTTCATAAAAATCATGTGCTTTATTAGAATAATGACACGTCAATTCTAACAAACCATGTCTATCTAAAAAAAGATTTATCACTCTTTTTCCAATCCCATTCCCTCTAAAATCATCTAGCAGATAAAGACCATCAATAAAACAAACATCTTCATTTACATGTTCAGAAAATTTTCTTGAATATTCGATAAACCCAACCATTTTTTTATCGATGGAAATATAATCAACAGTCATATCTTTCCTATCACAAAAATTTTTCTTTGCTTGTTGAGGAGAGTAATTTTCTGCAACAATATCTTTAATTCCTATCTCCTCAGCCAACGGAATGTATTGTCTAATGAAATCACTTTTCATTCTATAGTACATGCCAGCATTTCTTAAACCAACACTTATAAAACTTAATTCCATAAATCCTCCCTCAATTAATTGTTTATGATTTGATTGCATTTACAGTCAGGACAGCACTTTCTTTGATTTTGCCATAGCTCGCTACAATCAAACCGATTACAACCACAATCATCACATTCAACACTAGAACAGATTTCACAATATTCTTTATCATCTAAAAAATATTTATCACCACCACAAATTTTACAGACACCACCCGCTTCATAAATTGTCATTAAGCCACCGCCTCCAGTTCCTCTTGTGCCGGATATTTTGCGAACTCCTTCATGAAATCAAAGTCAGCATTTACAAACGGAGAATAAAACTCTTGTACCTGTTCCGTTCCTACGTCCGCATAGCCTCGACCTTTAATCGGCTTATTAAACAATGATTTGATTGTAGAATCAAACATCATTTTATAGCCGGATTGCGACATTTTCCCTAGCGTTACACGCAAGCCGAAACTGTCTCGAAGTGCTCCGTCAATGTATTTTGCGTCCGGTCTTTGCATACCTAACACAAGGAAGTAGCCGGACTGTCTGCCCATCAGAATTATTTGATTTAGAAGTTGCATGGCTTTCTTTCGTTCTTTAGTATCTAATGAACTGTAATATGCCGGCCACTCGTCAACAAAAATAAATTTTGGCTTGAATCCAAAGAATGAATAGTTTTTTCCTGTTTTATAGTTTGGGGAAGCCTTCATTTTTTCATAGCGATCATTCATATCACTTACGTTATTTTCCAGACATTTAATAATACCCGCACCGAAAAATACATGACCTTTAAAAAATGGTAAATCACCCAAGTCCAACAAATCAGCTTTCTTCGGATCACAAACATCTATTAGAGCACCCGCCGGAATTAACGCTTTTAAAAGAGATAAGAAGAAATAAGTCTTACCCCCTCCGGTGCCTCCGGCGATCAGGGCATGAGGCGTTTTATTGATTTCCCATGCTACGCCGTCCATTAGTTCTAAAACAAAATCTTTCACAACCAAATCATTGATATTGATTCTTTTCTTCTCGATATCATAGAGAAGTTTGTAGCAAACATAGTCTTCTTCTCGTTGTGCTTCCAGCATGTCGCAGAAAAAAGCTTCTTCTAATTCGCCCGCCAGTTCATTAAATTTTGCTTGAAAAGGTCCGAGGTCTAGCGGAAACCTTACATAGATATACCCTTTCTTGTATTGATAAAATATTTTAGGAAAGTAGATTGTTTTTTTCCCTTTTGCATTCTTTCCAGTTTTAGCCACTTCAACGAAAAGCCGTCTGCTAATAATCATTTTTGCTAGTTTTCTTTTGTGAAGTAACCTTTTGTAATGATTGTAAAAGGGAAAATAGATCATCAGATACGCAAGAATAAACGATAACATCAAACCAGATACAGCCGTAGACGTTAAAATTATTGTAGACTGTTGACCTTGACTAATCATCATGTATTCCAAAAATCCAGTGACAGCCAGAACCGGAAGCATTAAATAAAACACGAACCGGATCGGCGCCCCTTTGTGTCTCTTTCTGATCCTGAAACCTTTCCACTTGAACAGTTTCAATAAATCACCTCTTTCTAAGACCGTACCCTTTAAAAAGGGCACACACCAAACTTTTATATAATTCAGCTCCTACATCCTCACTCATGAGGACACCCCCTCGGCGGGAGCCAGCTCTTTTCGGCATTTGTATTCCGAAAAGAACAGTCAGAAGGGTTTTAAATAGATAACGTGTCAATTCCTTAAATTCCCTTCGGTCAGACATTTACCATTGACACTGCCTGAATGTATCCCACTATTTTTAAATAGAGGGAACATCCTGCTTCTGGTCTTTTTTATCGTTTAATTGCTGACGTAGACCGCCTTTTTTCTTAATGTCTTTTGCAGTTACTTTTACGTCGGCGTCTGCAAAATTTCCATATGCTTCCGGATCAATCATCGCCCACGCCATAAATGTAGGCTCTACCAATTCCACAGTATCACCAAATTTGAACGACTTTACATCTGTAGTCGCTGGTAACACTACTCTAATTGTAGATTGCTGAACATCGCTAGACACTTCTACACGCTGTTCAACGATTTCACCAGTTCTTTCACCATTTTCGAAACCTTCGCGAGATTCCGAGCTTACAAAAATCAAGTTTCCTAAAGTTTTTTCCGGATTAGCCGGAACAATATTTTTTTCAAATGAAATTGCCATATTAATTAGTTCCCCCTTGTACTTTTAATTCATCAACAGTCATAATAAACTCAACCTTAGCCCGCTTTGATCCATTAATATTATTAACGACCGAGCGAGGCAAGACGCAAGGATTTTCGACTGTCACAGGCGCACCATAACGAACCCCTTTAATCGCTTTTTCTACAGGGACATCAATTTCAATTTTTCCCATTTTCTCACTTGCTACCTCAAAGCGTTCATAAACCGGAACCCGATTTCTACCGCTTCCTTCTGAAATTGTTCTAACATGCTGTTGCATTAACATAACGCCCATTTCTGATACGTCAATAAATAATTTTTTTACACCCATTTTTCTTATATCTTCCTTTCAAAATTAATATTGTTCTTCCTTTGCTCTTACAAGTATTTCTCTTAGTAGCTATTTTTTAAGCTACATTCAAAGTTAACTTTTTCCCTGTTTTCGGGTTAACACACACTATTTCACGGCTTGTCTGACGTTCTACGTACCAATTAGCCGGATTTAGCTTTATACACCCCTTCCCATGATTTGATAACATTTCTTTTATTTTTCTACTAGGCTTTCTCAAATGTTTCATCTATATAAATCACTCCTCAATAATTTTATATTGTTTTTCAGATCATCGCATATTCTAGGACACGCTCGAACCGCAGTTCTTTGCTGAAAAACAACAGCACATTTCATTCAATAACCATATGCAATTTTCTTTCGCAGTAAATTGCAAACAGCGCAGAGAGTGACTTTTAAAGTCGTTTCATGTATACTTATTCTTGTCAGAGAGTAGCACACATTGACGTCTTAAAGGCTCACTGTACGTCATAGAATTATCCTGTAACCTCATATAGAGTAAGTCAGATTTTTCTATGACGGCTATTCAGTTTTCAAAGGACAAAGTTAAACAAATTTTAATGTATGGATCATCTTTCTTTTTTTTCAGGATCACAAGCCCGCTAAATTGAAATCTAACCCTTAAAACTTGTTTTAGTGAAGTATCTCAGCTTTATAGATACCTCAATAAAGCAAGTTTTTATTTTTCTCCTTTTACTCGTCTAGCAATTTCCCTCACCCTTTCATACTCAACAGAAAATATAAATCCTTCATCAAAAACAATTCTTACTTCTACTGGATTTTTCGAGTATTCCATCTCATGTAATATCATATCTAAAATTATTCTGTCTCTTTCACGTTTTGACACATTCATGACATTGATAACCCTGAAAAGAGGATTGTATATTGCCAGTTCATAGTATTCTTGTTTTCTGCTCATTTTCTTCCTCCTCACAAATGATTTTCATAGCGACGTACACATTTTCTAAAAAATCAGCTTGTTCATCCGGATAATAATTAAATTCCATCACTTTTCCATAGATATCTAAGCATCGCTGTAACTCCTGTTTTTCGAACTTTTCTAACTCAGTTTTTACCTTTTCATATTCATCTTTTTTAAAGCCAATCGTGCAAACATTTTCAATACTTTCATTTTCTTGAATACTTGCTTCGGATTGTATAGAAAGATCAGAAATTCTTGATAACTCTTTTTTAGTCACTTCCAGAAACACCTTAAATTGATAAAAAACTTGTTTATTTCCAGTAGTATAAAAATAGGTTGAATTGATATAATATAAAATACTTGATACCGCACCTTTTAATTCAGTTAACCCATCTTCTAAATTCGTTTCATTTAAACCTAAAATTATTGCTGGGATATTGTGTAAATAATCAGAACTCACACTTTGAAAAAAAGCGAGTTTTTCAGTTTCTTTCAATCCATTCTTGCCATTTTTCCAACTAAGCATTCTCATATAAATAAAATACTGATTCAACAAAAGCTTACTAATCTCTTTTACTCTTTCAACTATCATTTGTTTCCTCCTCTAAGCTCTTATAAATCTTTCTCAACTCATATCTAACGTTTTTATCTGATAAAACAATTACAACACTTAACAGACAAGCTAAAGCAGAATAGAACAAAACAAAGGAGATAAAAGTTTTAACCAAGATGCCATCCATTTGTAAAACGACAGGAATTAAAGCGAAAAAAGCAACAAATAAAAGTGTTCCAATTTTCCGGTAAATAAATTGCTGTATGATTCTTTGAAAAACAGATTTATCAATTAATGAAATATAGAATTGTTCATCATTCATCAATTTTTCAACCCGTTTTCTTTTTTCCTCCTTTCGTTTCATTTTTTCTTTGTCAGAAATCTTTTTTTCTAATGCTAGTAGCTCTTTTCCTTTCACTCAGTCGCCTCCTCGTTAATCAAGTTTATTCAGCAAAACATTTAGCTTTGCTATCTTTTTTTCATAACTTTCATACAATTTTCTTGCGCTTTCATCTTCAAATCTTTCAGATAACCAGTCTAATGTTTTCGTTTTATTTTCAATATCGAGCAAAATAAATACTTTTAAATCTGAACATTCAGCAACAGACAATTCAATAGTACGTACATCCATTTTGTTTCCTCCTCATGTTGGTTTGCTGTAGGTTAACAGCAAACCATATTGATCCCGCATTCACCACAGATAACTTTTACTTCTTTAGTTGCTCTAACTGACTGATCGCAAGTCGGACATTTATATTTTCGTGTACTTGACTTCTTTTTTTCCTTTTCTTCAATAATTGTAGTTCTTGAAAGAGCAATTTGTTGAAAAACTTCATTACTTCTGACAAACTCAATAACTTCCTCAGATGGTTTTGTAAAGCCAAATCCGTATTTTTTATCAAAACTAACGATTAACCCTCGTTTTTCAGCTTCTGCTTTAAAACGTTTGTTATGGTATGTACCACTTCTGCTTGTCTCTTTAATTTCATTTTCTGTACAGTATTGGTGTACCATTTCATGAATTAACGTATCAACAGTATGCTCTATTTCATTCCCAATGGATTCAGCACTAATATTAATTTCATAAGCTCGCTGGTTTTCTGGAAGATTCCAAACTTTACCATAAGTAAAATGACCATCAGACCCCGGCGTGCTTTGTACTGTTATGACAGATTTTGAAAGTGTATTTTCAAAATACTTTTCATTTAAAACATCAAATCCAGCTTCCAACATTTCAATCACTTTTGATAAAGTCTTTTGTTCTCCCATCTTCCTATCACTACTCCTGTTCTTGTTTTATTTTTATTTCACTTGTGAAGCCGTAAGCCTTAGCAAACACCGCTTCATTGATTCGTCCATTACTAACCTTGATCCCATCTTTTTCAAGATCAACATTCAACTCTTTAATAATCGAATAAGCTTTTGACTTACTGCATTTCATTAGTTCACTAACTTCCTTTGCAGTAAGGAATTTAATTTCCACAATCTCACCACCATTATAATCATTATTTTCTGTACATTTATTATTTATAATCTTATTATAACTTGCAATAATCTTAAAGTCAACACTTTTTATGATTATAATCATATTTAACTTTGTAGCCATTCTTCAACAGTTTTATAAAATAATCCATTTCCTTTAGCTTTAGATTTAAGAATACCCTGAACTTCATCATATTTTGATTCAGAAATGATCTGAGGAATTGTTTTATATTTACAAGGGATACTCCCTTTAAATCGAGAAAATCCTGTATAAGAAACATTTGTTAGAATAATTCTTATTGAATTAAAACGGAATTTTTTTCCTCTCAATCCTCTATATCCCATATCGTTTAAAAATTCTGTTACCTTACTTATACACTTGACTTCTAAATACATATCATATATTTCATTTACCAAACGTGCTTCTCTAGCATTAACAATAAAATCATTGTTTTCTACATGATATCCGAGACAGAAAGCCATAGAACGACCACCTTGAATGACTGCTTCTTGCTTTCCCATCCGAACATTTTCGGCGATTGTTTCTCTTTCAAATTCGGCAAATGCTCCAATGACATTGAACATCAATTTTCCAGTCGGAGTTGATAAATCGAAATGTTCGCTGTAGCTAACAAGTGAAACACCCCATTTATTCAAATCTTCTAACGATAAGACAAGATCACGAAGGTTTCTTGAAAATCTACTTAATTTCCAAACAAGAATAATATCAAATTTTTTTGACCTAGCATCTGAAAGCATTTTTTGAAAGCCTAGTCGTTTTACGGTGTTCTTTCCTGAAATACCTTCATCAGTGTATATACTTGAAATAGTCCAAAGACGACTTTCAGCATATTGAATCAATATTTTTTTCTGTGCATCTAATGAATGTCCTTCCTCAGCTTGATGATAAGAAGAAACACGTGTATAAATTGCTACCTTCATTGATATCTCCAGTTTGCCACTTTATTCCAGTAATCCTGTTCTGATTTACGTATAGTAATAACATTTTTTTCTTCTAAATGATTAAGAGAAACACTTTCTCTAGTTTCTTCAAACTCAGCTAAATTATAGTAATGGTTAACATTGTTAGTTTCTATGAAAGCAATTATTTCTTCATTATCCGTTGTAGTGACAACAAAGCAATCCATCGCATAACAGCGTTCACGATATACAGGATGACTTTTTCCAAAATTTTTTCCTCCAACTACAGTAATCCAACCAATATTTTGATAAGTTTTTGCTGTTTTCACATCCATCTTCCTTTCTAACGATTATAAATGTTATTTTATGTATATTTATTATTTATAATCTTATTTTATACCATTATAATCATATTGTCAAGAAGTTTTAAGATTTTTCTTTATACTCCCACATTTTTTAAGATTTTAATGCTAAAATTCATTTAAGGAGTTGATTTTATGGAGTTCGGAGAAATTCTTAAAGCCCTAAGAAAGAAAAAAAGACTTACTCAAAAGGAACTAGCTGATATTTTATTTTTGGAACAAACTACAATTAGTAGTTATGAAAATGGAAAAATCCAGCCAACAGCAAAAACAATAAATGATATTGCTAATTTTTTTGATGTGTCTTCTGACTATCTTTTAGGACGACCGGACAAGCGAAAAAATAAGTTAGAACAAGTAATTGATTCTACTTTTGACGAATTAAAATCTGAGGACACTCTTTTATTTTTAAAAGATAAAAATGGAGACATTGACGAAGAAACCGCAAGGCTTGTTAAGATTGCAATGAAAAACGCTATGCGGACAGTTGACGACATGAAGAAAAAAGAATAATATTTTTGAATATACACTTTCAAAAATAGGAAGCTAGGTGGAACTTATCAAGGGGATAAACAGGAAGATAAAGGAAGAAGCTACTAAAATCATTGATTTTTATAGCTCAAATGATCCGGTGCTAATTGCTGAATATTTAGGTATCATTATTTTAAAATCAGATTTAGGAGCTATTAAAGGCTTCCTACAGAATTACAAGAACAGTTACATCATTCACATTAACGAAAACATAGAAGACGAGAGAACAACCGATAGAGTTGTTGCTCATGAACTCGGTCATTATTTTCTACATAAGCATTTAAACGTTTTTCGATTAAGTCTCAGCACCTTATCTTTTACAGCTAAGTTAGAACAAGAAGCGGAAACTTTCGCTTGTGAGTTATTATTACCTGACAGATTATTAGAGGAAGAACTAACTTATATCGAAAACATGAGTTACAATGAAGTAGCCACTTACTTCAATATTGATCCAGATATTTTAGACTTAAAATATTACCAAAGTAATACAGCCCATTTTTTTTGAACACAAAAGAACATACGTTCGTATTTTAGAGAGGTGATTTAATTGGTAATTAGAAAAGAAGCAAACGGTTATTCATTAGATGTCAGTTTAGGAATTGACCCAATTACAAAGAAACAACGGAGGATAAGAGTTTCAAGTGGAAAACTAAAAACTAAAAAGGAAGCAAAAGAACTTGAGGCAAAATATCTGAGACTTTATCACGAAAAAAAACTTGTCTCAGCAAACTCTTTTACTTTAGAAGACATAAAAGAAATTTACTTTGACAAGTACACAACGAATCAAAAAGCTAGCTACATACGATCACAACAGGAATTATACAAAAATCACATTCAACCTTATTTCAAAAAAACTTTACTTACAGTTATTAAGTTTAAGCAAGTAAACGATTTTCAGAATCACTTACTAGAAAAAGAATCAGATAGCAAAAAAGTATTGTCTAAGAACTCTATTAACAAAATCATGATCTTACTAGGTAAACTGTTTAACACTGCAATTAAAGAGAACATTCTCACAGAAAACCCTTGTAGAAACATTGAAAAACTGAAATTTCAAAAAAAGGATATGGATTTCTGGACGGCTGACACTTTCAAAATATTTCTAAATGCGATTGACGAGGAAAAAGAGCCGTACACTTCATTATTCTATCAAGTTGCTTTTCTTACAGGTCTTAGAGCTGGGGAAATGATTGCTCTAACATGGAAAGACATAGATTTTAATAGAGGCGAAATACGGGTGAATAAGACGGCTTCATTGATTAAAGGCAAATACATCACTACAGAACCGAAAACGGCTAACAGTCGGCGTTACGTGACGATAAACAGCAATCTATTAAACAAGCTCAGAATTTGGAAAGAATCACAAGTCCAATTTCTTATCGATACGTTTCAGAACTTCGATAAAGAAAATCTCTTAGTCTTTCAATACAATGAAAATCATCCATCAAGAGATTTTTTTAGCAGACGGATCAAACGGATCATAAAAGAAAACGATTTGAACATTACACCAATCCGAT
Source organism: Enterococcus sp. LJL128 (assembly GCF_056924295.1). NCBI lineage: Bacteria > Bacillati > Bacillota > Bacilli > Lactobacillales > Enterococcaceae > Enterococcus > Enterococcus sp. LJL128. The sequence continues at coordinate 40,541 of NZ_JBXPBP010000015.1, forward strand.
TACATGACTTTAGACATTCTCACGTTGCTTTACTGATCCACAACGGTGAAGAACCGACAGCAATTAAAGCCAGACTGGGGCACGCCTCTATTACAACAACAATAGACACTTACGGACACTTGTACCCTAATGCACAAAAATCAATGAGTGATAAATTAAATAATCTTTTCTAAATTTTCTTATTGACTTAATACGCAATGAGTAGTAATATATTAGTAAGATAAGGAGGCAACAATGAACTGGTTTGAACAATACAAGAAAGATTACTGCATTAAAAGTAACTATGAAATAAGTAAAAAAGCCCACATCACCGCAAGTAGTTTACAACGACTTGATAACTCAAATGATTTCAACAACGTGAAATACGGCACAATAAAGAAACTAGCAACAATAGCTGAGTTAACACTTAATGAATTTGATGAATATTTAAAAAATCAGAAAGTAGGTACTTTTAAAATGAAAAAAGAGCAAATAATTGAACTAATCAATGACGGAAAAGAACTATACGCTACTAGTTACGAAACTGAAAAAGAAGTAGCTGAGCATTCAATCGATGTAGAAGCAAAGCAAGTTTCATACATTGCTCAATACGATGACATTGATTTTACATACCATGATCTCGAATTTCTTGACGGAGACATGATCTACATCATTGATAGAACTAAATAAAATAACATCTTAAAAAAATCGCCTATTCACTAACTATTAGTAAGTAGGCATTTTTAGACAACATATTTCTCAAAAAAACAAAAAAGAGAATGCGCATTACATCTTCTAAACGTCCGTAAACGCCGATGTAACGCCATTCTCGTGGGTTTGGCACCCAATGGGCCGTGAGGGGCTCGAACCCGCGACCCGCTGATTAAGAGTCAGCTGCTCTACCAACTGAGCTAACGGCCCAAACAATACTTAATTATTGTAGCACCACAGTCTCACTTATTCAAGTGAAATCTCTATTAAAATTTGAAAGATTCTACTCACTATTTTTCTCTGTTTAAAATTGCGTGAAACAATCAACCCCTTCTCTGTCAGCAGCCAGTTTTACACTGACAGAGAATCCTTCTATCTCATTCCTGTTCTTTCTTCACTGGACAAGTTGTATGACAGTCTGTACAGTCCTGTCCCTTTTTCATTCGACTATAGACGATATAGCCGGCGCTGCCGAAAATGATAACAGCTAAAACAATCGTTGCCATATTCCTACCCCTTTTCCGTGATTGGAAGAACGCCTACTGGTGTCTTTCCTAAATTCTTTGGCTTTCTAATTAATAAATAAATACCTGTGAAAATCAAGATAATAGCGAGCGATGTGCCAAATCCCAAAGTACCGTTTTCAAAAATCACATGACCAACTTGGTAAATGATAAAGCTAACGACGTAAGCCAATCCGCATTGATAGCCGATTGCCCCTGCCAGCCATTTCAAATCTGGCAATTCCCGGCGAATAGCTCCAATCGCAGCAAAGCAGGGCGCACATAACAAATTGAATGTAAGGAAAGAATACGCAGCTACTGGTGTAAAAGCACTTTGCAGCGCCTGCCAATACTCCTGACCGTTCTCAGATACTTCTTCTACATGTCCAAATAAAATCCCAAAAGTTCCAATCACATTTTCCTTCGCCACTAGTCCAGTGATTGTCGCTACCGCCCCTTGCCAGTTACCCCAGCCTAATGGCGCAAAAATTGGTGCAATTAGACGACCGGCTGCTGCTAGAATGCTTTGGTCGCCTTCAGCTTCCTGAAGAGTGAAGGTATAGGTGGAAGTAAACCAAATAATGATACTAGAGACAAAAATAATGGTTCCCGCTTTCTTAGCAAATGCTTTACTTCTATCATATGAATAGCGGATAACATTTTTCAGCTGGGGTAAATGGTAGGCCGGCAGCTCCATAATAAAGGGAGCTGGATCACCAGCAAAGATTTTGGTTTTCTTTAAGCCAATCCCCGAAAGAATAATCGCTCCAATACCTAAAAAGTAAGCTGACGGAGATACCCAGCTGCTGTTTGGAAAAAATGCGCCGGCAATCAATGCAATGATTGGCAGCTTAGCTGAGCAGGGCATAAAGGTTGTGACCATGATGGTCATATGACGGTCTTTTTCATTTTCAATGGTCCGGCTAGCCATCACACCCGGGACGCCGCAGCCAGTAGCAATCAGCATGGGAATAAACGATTTTCCTGATAAGCCAAATTTTCTGAACATTCGATCCATCACAAAAGCAATTCTTGCCATATAACCGCAATCCTCAAGAAAGCCCAGGCATAAGAACAGCACAGCTAATTGAGGTAAAAACCCTAAGACTGCTCCCACACCAGCAAGGATTCCATCCAATATCAGACTCTGCATCCAGCCAGCAACCTGCCAGTTATCCAGCCACGACTGAACAGTATTAGGAATAATCGAACCGAAAAGCTCTTCATTGACCCAGTCAGTACCTAGAGTACCTATGGTCTGAATTGCCAGATAGTAGACAAGCCACATAACTAGTGCAAATATTGGCAGGGCTAACCAGCGGTTAGTCACAATTTGATCAATTTTATCGCTTAATTTTAGTTTCAGTTCATCTTCCTCAATTACACACAAAGCAGTAAGACGAGCAATGAAATCATACCGTTCATTAATCACAATCGTCTCACTATCATCATTAAAGATTTTTTCTGTTATTTTGATAATTTCTTCAATTTCTTTCTGCTGCTCACTATTTAGCCGCAGTGTTTTTTGTATCTGAGGATCTCTTTCAAAAAGTTTCACACTATAAAAGCGCGCCTGTTTTTTCGAAACCGTCGTACCTAAAACACCGGTGATTTCATTTAATGCAGCCTCTAGGCGTTTATCATATTGAGGATAATTTATTTCCTCAGCTGATTCAACTTGCTGCAGTGTTTTTTCCACAGCCTCATCCAAATTTCTTTTTTTGACCGCACTGATTCCAACGACTTTGGTTCCTAAACTGTACGCCAGCTTCTGAAAATTGATTTGTTTTCCACTTTTTTCAACAATATCCATCATATTTAGACAGACAACCACAGGAATACCTGTTTCGATTAGTTGTGTCGTCAGATATAGATTTCGTTCGAGATTCGTTGCATCTACTATATTAAGAATGGCTTCCGGTTGTTGTTCCAGCAGAAAATCTCTGGCGATTACTTCCTCCGGTGTATAAGGTGAGAGCGAGTAAATACCCGGCAAATCCTGAATCAGCACATTCTTTTTCTGTTTCCATTTTCCTTCTTTGCGCTCTACAGTCACTCCCGGCCAGTTTCCAACATATTGATTAGCACCCGTTAGTCCGTTGAAGGCTGTCGTTTTTCCACTATTCGGGTTTCCTGTTAATGCAATTTGGCACTCGTTCATTTCTTACCCCACTCTCTTTATTAAAACCAGCTCTGCTTCATTTTTTCTAAGCGTCAGTTCATAGCCTCTAAGATTGATTTCAATCGGATCTCCTAAAGGAGCTCTCTTTCTAACCAGTAATTCGACATTTCTAGTTATCCCCATGTCCATCAACCGCCTGCGAACTGCCCCCTGACCATGAACACTAATAACGGTTGCCGTCTCTCCAACCTCTAGCTGATCCAAAGACAACCAGCTCTCTTCTTCCAGAATTTCTTCATCTATTATAATTTGTTCTAATACTGATTTACTCAAGGCAATCCGACTATTATGAAGGAGGATAATGCCATTTCCATTAGAATAGCTAACCAATGCAATCTTACCGCCAACAATCAATCCCAGGTTATTTAAGTGTTTTTTTGTTTCGTCAGAGACAATGAGTTCTTTTACTATATATACCGTATTGATTTCAGCATCTACTAAAGTCAGCATCTAAGCTCCTCCTTTTTTTGTGAAAAAGTTTCAATTCCAGCTCCAATGAGATTGATAATCATTATCAATAAGAATACTCCTTCTATATATAGTTGTCAATATTACACCACTTAAAACCCTCAGAATATTAACGATAATAACCCATTTTTACATCTTTAAAAAATGAATTTTAATAGATTAACGTGCGTTTCCTTTTGCCTGCCTATTTACTATAGCGGCTCATTTAACGGAGCTGACATAACAGACTTATAAGATTAGAGGTTCGTGCATGACAATACAATGCTTAAGCTCAATCAATAAAAGAAACCGTTTATAACTACTATTTCGTTGTCTGTCCTAAGGAGAATATGAAATGTTCGTATATTGAATATTTTTATAAAGTTTATACACAAAAAGGAGCTTTTTAGCTAATCCTATTTTTCGTCTAAAAAATAGTGTCTCTAAAAAAACTGACCACTATATCTTGTATTTTAGACAGCAAATTTTTTTCAAAAATTTTTTATTTTCGTCAATTTATAAAGATAAAAAACCTCTTTTTCTCGGGAAAACTCTCATAGCGACTGGTTTTCATAAATCTTAAAAAAACACAAAACATAGTATCTAACAAAAAAACGACCACAATATGTAGTGCCTAAGTGTTGACTTTTTCCTAAAGAGATTTATACTAGTGAATGTAGATTAATCAAGGGGGCAAAAAAAATGAACGTAAAAATCTTTTCTAAAAATAATTGTATCCAATGCAACATGGCAAAACGCTTTTTAAATGAAAATAACATTACTTTTGAGGAAGTAAATATCGATAATCAGCCTGAGATGATTGACTGGTTAAAGGAACAAGGATATCAAAGCGTTCCAGTGATTACTTCTGATGCCACTACAGTTGTCGGGTTCCGTCCTGATCAATTGAAGCAATTGGCAAATTAATCATGAAAATAGTCTATTTTAGTGTGACCGGACAGACCAGACGCTTTATAAAAAAATTGGATTTGCCAGCTTATGAAATTGAGCCTGCGAATCCTTTTTTTGAGATAAACGAGCCGTTTGTTTTGATTGTTCCTACTTATGATATAGAAATTACTGAAGTTGTTAATGATTTTCTGGATTACAAATCCAATAAAGACTTTTTACAAGGCGTAGCCGGAGGCGGCAACCGTAACTTCGCTGAGCTTTTTATTTATACGGCAAAAGACATTGCCAGAGATTATCATGTACCGCTAGTTTTCTCCTTTGAATTCAGCGGAACAACCGAAGATGTCGAATCCTTTAAGAAAGTAGTGAGTGAGATTGAGTTTAAAAGAAATTAAAGATGTCAGCTATTTCAAGTTAAATAACGAAATCAATCGTCCTGTCAACGGACAAATTCCTTTAAATAAGGATGGCGAAGCCCTGAAGGCTTTTTTTAATGAAAATGTTTTACCTAATACTAAAAAATTTGCTAATGTATCAGAAAAAATCAGCTATTTAACTGAGAATGATTATATTGAAAAAGGATTCATCAAGAAATATTCTTTAGCATTTATTGAACGTTTGTATCAGTTTCTAGCAGAACAAAACTTCCAGTTTAAATCTTTTATGGCTGCTTACAAATTCTATTCTCAATATGCATTGAAGAATAATGCCGGGACAGAGTATCTGGAATCGTATGAAGACCGTGTTGCTTTTAATGCGTTGTATTTTGCTGATGGAAATGAAGAGCTGGCTCTAAGTCTTGCAGATGAAATGATTCATCAGCGCTACCAGCCTGCTACACCGTCATTCCTAAATGCCGGCAGACAACGTCGTGGCGAGCTGGTCTCTTGTTTCTTAATTCAAGTCACAGATGATATGAACAGCATTGGCCGTTCAATCAACTCTGCCCTACAGTTATCAAGAATTGGCGGCGGTGTTGGAATCACTCTTTCTAATTTAAGAGAGGGCGGTGCTCCAATCAAGGGCTACGAAGGCGCAGCCAGCGGTGTAGTACCTGTTATGAAGCTTTTCGAAGATAGCTTCAGTTATTCTAATCAGCTTGGTCAGCGGCAAGGTGCCGGCGTGGTTTACCTGAATGTTTTCCATCCTGACATTGAAATGTTCTTATCAACAAAAAAAGAAAATGCAGATGAAAAAGTTCGTGTAAAAACTCTTTCTCTAGGTGTATTAGTACCTGACAAATTCTATGAGCTAGCTCGTAAGAATGAAGAAATGTATCTTTTCAGCCCTTACAGTGTGGAGCGGGAATATGGTGTTCCTTTCTCTTATGTAGATATTACTGAGGAATATGATAATTTGGTAGCCAATCCGAATATCCGTAAAACAAAAATCAAAGCACGCGATTTGGAAAATGAAATTTCCAAGCTGCAGCAGGAATCAGGCTATCCTTATATTGTTAATATTGACACAGCAAATAAACAGAACCCGATTGATGGAAAAATCATTATGAGCAATCTTTGTTCTGAAATCCTACAGGTACAAACACCTTCTGTTATTAACGGCAAGCAGGAGTACGAGGTTATGGGAACTGATATCAGCTGTAACCTAGGCTCTACAAACATTGTTAATTTAATGGAAAGTCCCGATTTTGGAAAATCAGTACGTGCGATGACTCGTGCATTGACCTTTGTAACAGATTCATCTGATATTGATGTTGTTCCGACTATTCAAAACGGCAACAAGCTCAGCCACACAATCGGTTTAGGTGCAATGGGGCTCCATACCTTCTTTGCCAAAAACCACATGGAGTATGGTTCGGAAGAATCATTGGACTTTACAAATATCTATTTTATGCTCCTAAATTATTGGACGTTGGCTGAAAGCAATACAATCGCTAAAGAATATAATCAGTCCTTCCATAACTTTGAAAAATCAGCTTATGCTGACGGCACATATTTTGATAAATATATCAATGGTGATTTTACCCCTCAATTTGATAAAGTAAAAGAAATTTTTAAAGGAATTTTTATTCCATCAGCGGAAGATTGGGAACAACTGAAAAATGCTGTTATGCAGGATGGTTTGTATCACCAAAACCGATTGGCAGTCGCTCCAAACGGATCAATTTCTTATATCAATGATACAAGTGCCAGTATTCACCCGATTACTCGTATGATTGAGGAACGTCAGGAAAAGAAAATCGGAAAAATTTACTATCCTGCACCTCATCTTGCTAATGATACGATTCCTTATTACACCTCAGCGTATGACATGGATATGCGTAAAGTAATTGATGTTTATGCTACTGCTCAGCAGCATGTGGATCAAGGAATGAGTTTAACGCTCTTTATGCGTTCAGAAATTCCAGAAGGTCTGTATGAATGGAAAGAAACAACGAAACAGACAACCAGAGATTTAAATATTTTACGCCATTATGCTTTCCATAAAGGCATCAAATCAATTTATTACGTACGGACTTTCACTGAAGATTCTGAAGAAATTGGTAGTAATCAATGTGAAAGCTGTGTCATCTAGGACAACCTAATGATCTACAACCGGCTGCAAACTGGACAACCTTGGACTGCGAATCATCGGCATGCTTCCAGTAAGCACCATGGTCTAATAGAAAGTTATTAGAGAGAACGTGCTGATTAACGCTCCTCTTATCTTGCTTCAGCCGGTTTACTTTGATTATTTAGGCAGAAAGGAAGAAAACTATGGCGACTTATTATGAAGCGATTAATTGGAACGCAATTGAAGATATCATTGACAAATCAACCTGGGAGAAGCTGACTGAGCAATTTTGGCTGGATACCCGTATTCCTTTATCTAACGATTTAGATGACTGGCGTACACTTTCTGAGCTAGAAAAACAAACAGTAGGCTATGTCTTTGGCGGACTGACATTACTGGATACCGTTCAATCTGAAAGCGGTATGGACCAGCTTCGCAAAGATGTTCGGACTCCTCATGAGGAAGCTGTACTAAATAATATTCAGTTTATGGAATCTGTCCATGCAAAAAGTTATTCCTCTATCTTTAGTACTTTAAATACAAAAAAAGAAATTGACGATATCTTTGAATGGACAAATACTAATGTCTATTTGCAGAAAAAAGCAGAGCGCATCAATGAAATCTACAAAAATGGAACACCTTTAGAGAAAAAAATTGCCAGTGTTTTTCTAGAAACATTTTTATTCTACTCTGGTTTTTATACACCGCTATATTATCTTGGCAACAACAAACTGGCCAATGTTGCAGAAATTATCAAGTTGATTATCCGCGACGAGTCCGTTCATGGAACCTACATCGGTTATAAATTTCAGCTTGGCTTCAATGAATTAGCCGAAGATGAACAAGAAGCGATGAAGGCTTGGATGTACGACTTACTTTATGAATTATATGAAAATGAAGAACGTTATACAGAAGAATTGTATGATGATCTCGGCTGGACTGAAGAAGTAAAAACCTTCCTGCGTTATAATGCCAACAAGGCCTTAATGAACTTGGGGATGGACCCAATGTTTGGCGATACTGCCAACGATGTGAATCCAATTGTTATGAATGGTTTATCTACTGGAACTAGTAATCATGACTTCTTCTCCCAAGTAGGAAACGGCTACCTGCTGGGGCAAGTAGAAGCAATGAAAGACGATGACTATCTGATTGGCTTAGACTAATTAAAAAGCGTTTGGACATTTAATTATGTCTCAAACGCTTTTTTTGGTGATGCGTTGATTATTGTTCAGAAAACCACCTCTTTAAGTCCGACATTCTGAGGTTTGAAAAACTGGAAATAACCTGATCCGCCTGACTAAGGTCCTGTGCCGGGTACTCAGGATTCTTAAACCCTACGCAAAACATACCCGCCCGTTTTACTGCCAGACTGCCGTTTTTTGTATCTTCAAAGGCGAGGCAGTTTTCCGGCAAAACATCTATCTGTTTAGCCGCTTCCAAAAATACATCTGGCGCTGGTTTAGAGTTTTCCACCTCTTCTCCGCTGACTAAGGCATCAAAGCAAGGAAGTAAACCAAGCTCTTTCATATTATAGAGGATCTCCTTTTTAGGCGAGGAAGAGGCCACGGCCAGTTTTATATCCTGCTTTGCTAAATGACGAACCAATGATACTGCATCTCTAATTCCACGAATTCCATCTCTTTTTATCATCGTCGCTCGGCGACTATTCATTTCTTTGATGTAGGATTCAACTGAATCCGGCAGTCCAAGCTCCTCTTTCATTTTCTGCCACATAAATTCAAAAGTAGTTCCCATAAATTGATACTGATAGCTGATATCTTTCAAAAAGCCAGCATCTTTCAGCATTTCAGTTTTGGACTCTAAAAAAGTGTACTCAGAATCAACCAATACACCATCCATATCAAATATTATCCCTTTAATCATCCTGGTTCTCCCGTCATTCGTATTCTTTTTTATTTTCTATCGTATTATCTCATGATTTTTGATTAAATTAAACACTCGTTTACTTTGAAGAATCCGGAATAAAAACAAAAATGTCTCTATATCAATTTATGTTGGCGTAATAAAAACTAAATGAAAACTTGGAATTTGGAATAAAAAGCAGAAATCACTGTTTCTATTTCTTCTTTTATTTCGAAGAAGAACTGTCTATTTGTATGTCTATGAATACTCTAGCATTTTTACCAACAGACAAGCCTTTTTTTAATGGACTATGGTTTGAGATGATTTCCTTCACTTGGTATTCCTTCTTTACGTTTGGTTAATTAAAAAGTGCTGGTTGGATTTTCCTTAAGAGGTTTCCACCAGCACAGCGTATTACAAAGCTATAGAGCTTCGATGTATCGGTTAGAACAAGCTGATACATTCGAAAGATTGAAGAGCTTTATTTTTTATTATTAATAAAGGATCGATTTAAATCTTTTAGTTCGACCTCTGAAAAACTTGAAATTAGTTGATCAGCCTGGCTTAAATCTTGTGGAGGATAATTATCATTTTCTACTCCAACACAGAACATTCCGGCTTTTTTTACAGCGATACTTCCATTATGAGAATCTTCAAATGCCAAAGATTCTGCGGGAGCAATCTCGATTTGCTTAGCTGCTTCTAGAAAAACATCTGGGGCCGGTTTAGAACGATTAACCTCTTCACCGCTGACTAATGCATCAAAACAATCCCGAATACCTAATTCCTTCAGATTATGAATAATATCCTTCTTTGGAGAAGAAGAGGCAACTGCCAACCGTACATTTTCTTCTGCTAGACGATGAATAAATTCTACTACGCCTTCAATGGGCTTCAATCCATCTCTTTTAATAATTTCTTTTCTACGTGCAGTCATCTCTTTGATGTAATCTTCTACAGACCCGGGAAGCGATAAGTCTTCTTTAATCTTTTTCCACATAAATTCAGACGTAGTTCCCATAAATTGATAATGATAGCTGATACCAAGAGGGAAGCCTACATCCTTCAGCAACTCTGCTTTTGATTCTAAAAAGGTGTATTCTGAATCAACAATCACGCCATCCATATCAAATATTATTCCTTTAATCATAACAGTCTTCCTTCTTTCCATTTTTTGATGTCAGATAAATCCTACTTAATTGTTTATCCAATAAGCTTGCTTTAATAGAGATACTTAGCTTTCAGAGTAGCTATTATTGCCTTTCCCAGCGTTTCAGTATAGCTTCTCATTTATTTAGTAGGATTTATTTAACTGGAAAGTATTATCTCATCCTATTTTAATAATTCAAACAATATTGCTCATTTCCTGAAATTTTCTTAAATTATTTCAGAAAACGAGCAAATGTTTTGATTTTTAGTGAGTATAATAAAAAATACTTCCCGCATCACTTAAAACGGATGCAGAAAGTACCTCACTTAATTATTCAAATCAGTCTCTATTTTAGTTTCTTTTTTTAGAAGATAAATTTTGCGGATATTCAGCACTAATGTTTTAATTACTGCATAAACAGGTATACAAATCAGCATCCCGATAATTCCGCCAATACTTCCTGCAGCAATCAAAATTAAAATAATAGTCAATGGATGAATACTCAGCGATTTACCCATAAGAAGAGGCTTAATCAAATTACCATCAAGCTGCTGAATAATTAAAATAGCTAAAGCAACATATAAAGCCTGCCATGGTGAAACGAATACACCGACTAAAACTGCCGGAACAGCTCCGATAAAGGGTCCGACATAGGGAATGATATTCGTCACGCCGCAAAATACAGCTAGCAGCAATGTGTAAGGCTGATTCAATATCGTCATAGCTACAAAGCTCAGCACACCAATAATCAGCGCATCTAGAATCGTGCTGCTGATATATGCAGACAACGTTTGATTCATTTCCTGAACAGTTTCTCTTAGTTCTTTACGAATACTTTTAGGAAAGAAATGAGAGGCAGCATCTAAAAATTTATGGCCATCTTTAAACATAAAGAACAGGATAAATGGAACTGTGAATAAAAGAATGAAAAACTGCATCAGCACACTGACAATTTTCGATAAACTATTTGTCACGCCAACAATAGCAATATTAAGGATATTACTGACAGTAATGTTTGCTTGAGACAATTCTTCCTGAAGATTAAATCCCTTCAAAGCCTCCTGTTGACTTAATTCCACCAGCCATTTATTGATTTCCTCTGCATAAGCCGGAATAGACTGACTTAATTCTAAAAATTGATTAACAAGCTGTGGTACTACATTCATCACAATGAGAGCAATCAATATCATCAATACGATCAATGTTATAAAGAAACCTACCAGCCTTGGAATCTTCTTTTTCTCCATAAAAACAACAATCGGCTCAAACATATAATAGAAAAATCCCGCAATCAGCAGTGGTAAAAATAAAGCTGAAATCATCCCCAAAACTGGTGTAAAAATGTTTGGCATCCTCATTAAAAAGAAAATACCGATAATCGTTAAAACTATTTCTACTGTCCAAAATAATAATTTGGACTGCTTAAACAAAGAACCCATTCAACCAAAACCCTTTCCCAAAAAACAATAATTACCCATATTTTAACATTATCAACTTCTACAAAATATTCTTTTTCAGTATTTTCTACATACTTTATAAAAAATTATGCTTTCATTCGCAAAAAATACTTTATAAAAAAGAGATTGAAGCATAACTAAATCCCCAACCTCCTCTTTCTCTAAAATTCAAATTAACGGTGGCTCAGAATCAACTTACTACACTTCGTTCCGATAGCACCAACTTCTAAGTGCTAAAAGCACTAAGAGTTGAAGTTTTCGGAAATAAGCCAAATTTTCTTTAAACTTTGTATAGTTACCCTAAGAAAGTCCTTCTTATTGCTGAGAAAACAAAGTGAGGTATGAGCGAATCTTTCTCAGTATCTGCTTAGTTCGCAAAGCTTAACGCTTCTGCCTCAACCGATTTCCCTATTCAGCATACATCTGCTTCAACAGCTGAACATCACTACTGCTTAGCTTTAAGATATCCTTTGCATACTCAGAAACATTTCCAAAATTCTGATCAATCAGCTGATAGGCATAATCCAAATATTCTTTTTTGACTTCCATTGCCACTTTGATTCCTGCCAGCTGCTCTTTTGTCAGCCCTCGTGAAGCTGCCTCTGCTAAAAATAAAGCGTTAGGCTTTTGACGTTGAATGTTTGTATCTAAATAATCTTTATAGATTGTCTCTTTTGATACCTCCAACAACTCCAATGTCAGGGCAGCTGCAACACCAGTCCGATCTTTCCCTGCAAAACAGTGGAACAGTACACTTCCCTGCTCCGTCGAAAGCAGCTGCTGAAAATATTCCCGGTATCCCTGCTGAGCACCTGTATTTAAAATGAGATTCTCGTAAATATCCATCATATGCTGATCCACAGCGCCAATATCGGAAACATCAAACAAGTCCTCCATGCTAGCATTATGGTGAACTTCCTTCATGATATCAATCCACTGATAGGAAACATTCGCCAGCTGATCATCCGGACGTTCATTAATTTCCTTTTCTCCTCGTAAATCAATAATTTTAGTCAGTTCATGAGCCTCCAGCACCTTTAAGCTCTTTTCATCCAGCTGATACACTTCCCCAGAGCGAAGTAGCCGCTTGTGTTTGACTTGTTTTCCATCTTTTGTTTTAATGCCGCCTAATTCTCTAAAATTTGCAAGTTTCATTGTTACCTCCCTAAAGACTTACTAAACGTAGTTTAGTGATATTTTCATAGATAGAAAGATCTTCTATTACTTCCGCGTAGGTCATTCCCTTCGCCAGCTCAATGGTATAAATATTCGTATAGATTCTTGCTGGACCACTTAAGTCTACATCGAAATTGACATCACTGACTTCAATACCATGCTCTGTAAAATATTGAGTAATAAATTCCTTTGTCTCCTGTTTATGGATATATCGAACCTCAAGTTTTTTTATGCTGGGCACATGAATTACTTTTTTGACTAATGTCAACGCCATAAAGATTCCAACAAAACTAGTCAAAGCAATTGAGTAATAGCCCATGCCAATTGCTATTCCCAAACCAGCGACTGCCCAAAGCGATGCTGCTGTTGTTAGTCCTGTAACTGAACGCTTTGTTACAATGATTGTTCCAGCTCCTAGAAAGCCAATACCGCTGACAACCTGTGCAATCAGTCTGGCCTGATCCGATCGTATCACACCACTCAACTCAGGATATGTCATTGCATCCTTCAATGCAGAGATTGCAATCTGATCCTGTATCAATGCGATAATCGTTGCGCCCATACAAACTAATATATGGGTGCGCATTCCAGCCGGTCGATTCTTGTACTGCCGTTCAAATCCGATGATACCGCCGATTACCAAAGAAATAGACAGACGCAGAATTATCTCCGGCACTGTTAATTCCAATGTACTCAATTCTCTCACCTTTTTCTATAAACCTTGTATTTCTTCATTATAGCACTAATATCAAAAAAATATGAACGCCTGTGGATAATATTTTTTTGCAGATGTTTCTTTGGAATGGAAAAAAGAGCCGAGTAAAAACTCAGCTCTTCTAATTATTCCTATCTTTTACAGCTTGCTTGCTGCTGCTTCATCGATGATTACAACAACATCTTCGTGGTTTTGTAAAGCACTTGCCGGCATATCAATTGTTACAGGTCCGTCTACCATTCCTTTAATCGCATCAGCCTTTGCTTCGCCGTATGCCATTAAAATCATTTTCTTACCTTTCATAATTGAGCCAATCCCCATTGAAACAGCTGTTGTCGGTACATCTTCAACTTTATCAAAGTAACGTTTGTTTGCATTGATTGTAGATTCTGTTAGTTGTACAACGTGTGTCAGGCTATCTAAAGGAGTGCCAGGTTCATTGAAACCGATATGACCATTTTGACCAATTCCTAGAATTTGAATATCAACTGTATGGCTATCAATAATCTCTTCGTAGCGCGCACATTCTGCATCTAAATCTTCTGCTTTACCGTTTGGTACATAGGTGTCTTTAAACGGTTTCTTACTAAATAGCTTTTGATTCATAAAATAGCGGTAGCTCTGTTCATCTTCTCCGCCTAAGCCAACGTATTCATCTAAATTGATAGAAACCATATTAGAAAAATCAAGGTCGCTCCCTACCATTTCATGGTAAAGTGTTTCCGGTGTACTTCCAGTTGCCAAGCCTAAAACCTTTGCTCCCTTTTCCATGCCTTCTTTAATCAATTCAAACGCTTTTTTTCCGCCTTCTTCTGCATTTGCTACACGAATGATTTTCATTTATGACAATCTCCTTTACTTCTTTTGTATTTGGTATAGTCCAATTATACCACTTTTATTTTCGAATTTCTACCTAAAAGATTAGATAAAAGAAAAAAACAGAAACACTCTGACAGCGCTTCTGCTTTCAATCTCTTACTTTATTTTTCAGATTATTCAGGTACCCTCTGCATTTTGTACATCTGCAGGAGCCTCCGGCTGAACTCCAGCACCAGTGTCTGTACTGCCAGTTCCATCGCCGCCTGTATTGGGATCTACAGGAGCTTCGTATTGAGGTGTCGTTTCAGCAGGAGTCACTGGTTCATTATAAACAGGTTCCTGATAACCCTGATTATAATTAGCACCAGTTTGATCATTGCCATAATATGTTTGGTTAGCAGCATTAGGGTCCACATACGTATTTTGATCATAATAATCCTGATCTTCATAATAGGTGCTATCCGCTGTCCCAGCATTTGATGAGTAAATAGATAACTTATTTGTCAGTTCCGCCAGCATTTCTTCATTTTTAGGCAAACCCAGCTGCTCCCGAAGTTTTGTCTGTACTTCAAACAGGTTATCAGGATTCATGATTTGATAAGATACACCATTAATCATTTCGCCAGTTGTTTCTATCTGCAATGAATCAATCGTCTGGAATGCCGACATATATTTCTTCTGAATATCAATCATATCATCCCAGGTTAAATCAGTTTTAACATTATCCTTCACAGCATTTAAAATACTTTTATACTGAGTTACACCATTTAAACTCATTACTTTTCGGACAATCTTTTCAACAACTTCCCGCTGCCGTTTCTGACGGCCAGTATCTCCTTCTGGATCATCATAACGGTATCTAGCATAAGCTAAACCTGTCTCTCCATTCAATGTCATTGGTCCTTTAGGCAGTTCAATACCATCCAACTCTGTTGCATATGGATTATCCACATCAATACCGCCAACTGCTTCAATCAGATCCTTTAGACCTCTCATATTGATGGAGACATAGCTGTCAATCGGAATATCCAGCAGATTTTCCACCGTTTCAATCGCCATCTTAGCTCCGCCATAAGCATAGGCATGATTCAATTTATCATTTGTATCATTTCCTACAATTTCAGTTAACGTATCTCGACTTAAACTAATCATTGTTGATTTATTTTCTTTCGGGTTAACGGTTACAACCATTAAGGTATCAGAACGACCGCCATCTTCTTCAGCTCGCCCAAGGTCTCCGTTATCGATTCCCATCAATAAAACTGAAAAAGGCTCTTGAGCATCAATATTCACTGCTGTTTCCCGCTTTGTAGATACTCTTTCGATCGATTCATAAACATCTGTTACTGTATCAGTGGCATCTGAATACATTTTTAGACCGTAGGCACAAACACCAGCAATCAGTATCAATACCAGTCCTAAAAATGACAGTACCAGTTTTTTCCATAGATTCATAAGACACTTCCTCATTTACACAAGAATCGTTACACCCAATCATTTTCTCATAAATTCCCCGGGCTAGCAATATTTTTGAAAAATTGGCATGATATCTTAACACAATTGTAAAATACTGAACATAAGAAATCCAAATTTTCTCGACTCAGTGGTTCTCTACATGGTTTAAGAAACAATAACATCGAAAAAACGGGATAACGCTTAATCCCGTTTAAATAAATCTCTTGTATAAATTTTTTCTTCAACATCAGCCAAGTCGTCTTCAAATCGATTTGAGACAATCACATCAGATAGTTCTTTAAACTCCTGAAGATCTTTGATTACTTTGGAGTGATAAAATTCCTCTTCATCCAATGCGGGTTCATAAACAACTACTTCAATGCCCTTGGCCTTTAGACGTTTCATTACACCCTGAATAGACGAATAACGGAAATTATCCGAATTTGCCTTCATCGTCAAACGATATATCCCTACAGTATTTGGCTTTCTGCTAAGAATTTGCTCTGCTATAAAATCTTTTCTTGTCCGATTAGCATCCACGATAGCACCAATGATATTATTGGGAACATCTTCATAATTGGCACGCAGTTGCTTGGTGTCTTTCGGCAAGCAATAACCGCCATACCCAAAGGATGGATTATTATAATGGGAACCGATTCTTGGATCAAGCCCCACACCTTCAATAATCTGTTTTGCATCCAATCCTCTTGATTCAGCATACGTATCCAGTTCATTGAAGTAGGCAACTCTTAAAGCCAGATAGGTATTCGAGAACAATTTAATTGCTTCGGCTTCTGTGGAATGCGTCAATAAAACCTGACTATTCTTTTCCACTGTATTTCGCAAAAACATATCCGCAAGCTCCTGAGCTCGTTCAGAGCATTCGCCTACGATAATTCTTGAAGGATAAAGATTATCATACAGTGCTCTGCCTTCTCGTAAAAACTCTGGTGAAAATATGATATTTTCGGTATCATATTTTTCTTTCAATGCTTGTGTATAGCCGACAGGCACGGTTGATTTAATAATAAATACAGCATCTGGTCTTATTGCTCGTGCTTGTTCAATCACATTTTCAACCGTTGACGTATTAAAATAATTTTTCTGTTCATCATAATCCGTTGGCGTCGCAATAATTAGATAGTCGCCAAAGCGGACAGCGGCTTCAAAGTCTTTCGTAAATTCCACGTTCAAGTCATCTCTATCTAAAAACTCGTGGATTTCTTTATCTTCCAATGGTGATTCTCTTTTATTCAGCATATCAATTTTCTCACCAACAATATCATATGCCTGAACCTGCTCATTCTGTGACAATAGTAATGCATTTGCCAGACCAACGTAGCCTAGACCGAAAACTGAAATATTCATTTTTACGCCTCTTTCCGACTATACATAAATAGAAAACTATATCAAACTCTACCACATTTAAAAAAAATCTTCAAATAGAATTTAACTAATTAACAATACCAAACTCATCAGGATACTCATCGGATATATTCATATTAAAAGCAATTGCATTTAAAATACGTTCTGATGCTTGCCCATCACCATAGGGATTAGAAGCTTTTGCCATTCTTTCATACACTTCTATATTGTTTAATAATTCTGATGCTTCTTCAAAAACTTTGTCCTCTTCTGTACCGATAAGTTTAAGTGTTCCTGCTACGACTCCTTCTGGTCTTTCTGTCGTATCTCTTAATACTAATACTGGAACTCCTAATGAAGGAGCTTCCTCTTGAACACCACCTGAATCAGACAGAATCAGGTAACTTCTATTTGCATAATTCTGAAAATCTACTACATCAAGTGGCTCTATTAAATGAATCCTTCCAGACTTGATTAAAGTTTTTTCAGCTAGCTCTCTAACCTTAGGATTTTTATGAATAGGAAAAACAATTTCAATATCCTCAAACGAACTGAGCAGGCGATTGATTGCTTTAAATACGTTTACCATAGGTTCACCGAGATTTTCTCTTCGATGCATTGTCACTAGTATTATTCTTTTTTCCATCAAAGTATTTAGAAGCTTATCCTCATAGTCTTCTTTCACTGTATACTTCATGGCATCAATTGCTGTATTTCCTGTAATGTATATGTTCTCCAACTTTTTTCCTTCTGCCAAAAGGTTATTTTTACTTTGATCTGTTGGTGCAAAATAAATATCTGACAATACATCAGTCAATTGCCGATTCATTTCTTCGGGAAACGGTGAGTATTTATCCCATGTTCTCAGCCCGGCTTCTACGTGACCTATACTTATCTGCCTATAAAATCCTGCTAACGATGCTGCAAAAGTAGTTGTAGTATCCCCATGAACTAAGATTATATCTGGCTTTGCCTCCACAATAACTTCATCCAACTCTTTTATGACCCTAGTTGTGATATCAGTTAGAGTTTGACCGTCCTTCATCACATTTAAATCGAAGTCTGGTTTTATTTGGAAAAAATCTAATACTTGATCCAACATTTCTCTATGTTGAGCTGTTACAACTATAGTTGATTCAAAACGTTTATCTTTTTGTATTGCTTTAACCAATGGAGCCATTTTAATTGCTTCTGGTCTTGTACCAAAAACTGTCATAATTTTTACTTGATCCATAAAATTTCTCCTCTGTTAAAGTTTATAGGTATTCTTTAATATATTATTTGTATCTAGCACAAACTTACCATTTAAAACTGATACATTTTCTTTCAAATGAGTATGAGGAACCATTACTACTATTACTTCACTTGTTTCTAAAAATTTATCAAAATCTAATTCTTGATTATCCAAAATTTTCTCTTTAATCATTGGGTCATAAACTTTGAAAGGTTCAGCAAAATTTTGTTCCATCAAATCAAACAATTGTTGAGTAGGGCTCTCCCGAATATCATCAACATCTTGCTTATACGTTAATCCATAAATTCCTATCTTGTTTCTATCAGTTATAGAATTTTCTTTCATAATATCTTTTATTCTTTGTAAAACCAATTTAGGCATTGATTCATTAATTTCCAATGCAGTAGAAATTAATTTGGTATATCTAGGATAATCTCCAACTAAAAACCATGGATCAACAGGAATACAATGTCCCCCCACTCCGGGACCTGGATTCAAAATATTTACTCGAGGGTGCATATTGGAAATTCTGATAATTTCATGAACATCCAAATTGTCATGTCTAGCAATTTTAGTTAGTTCATTTGCAAACGCAATATTCACTGCGCGAAATGTGTTCTCTACAACTTTACTCATTTCTGCAGTACGAATATCCGTACACACAATATCGCCTTTACAGAATGTTTGATACACTTCTTTTACTCTTTCAGCATATTTAGAATCATCTGCTCCAATAGTACGAGAATTATTTTCCAACTCATAAATCATTTGCCCCGGTAGAATTCTTTCCGGTGCATGAATCAAAAATATTCGTTTATTCTGAGTGGAAAGAATTGGTCGGATAAACTTGTCAATTGTTCCCGGAGAAACTGTAGATTCTATAACTAATACTGTATCTTCTTTACAAACCTCTAATATTTTTTTTGTAGCAGCAATAACATATGACGGGTCTATTTTTTTACTTTCTTTTTCATAAGGAGTTGGAACAGTCACAATATAGAAATCTGTAGAAATATACTCATTGACAAATTGAATTCCTTTACCTAAAGCTTCCTCAAATAAGCTATGAAGTCCATCTTCTTCGAATGTCAGTTTCCCTTCGTTTAAAGAATTAACCAATTCTTTATTATAATCTGTACCTATAACCTCATTTCCATTAGCTGCTAACATTAAAGCTGTTGGTAAGCCAATATAACCTAAACCAATAATATTAATCATTTTTTTTCCTCCGTAAATTTAGTAAGCTAACTCCCGTTACTTTAAATAGATAAATAAAAATAAAATAGCCTAATACTGAAATTATAATTGTAAAAAGAACAGATAGATTTCCGAAATTTGATAGAGTCACATTCATATATTTTGTAATTCCTCCCATCAAAATACCTGCTATAGAAATTTTTAGTATATCACTTTTCAAATTTGAAATTTGAATTATTTTCTTTTTGGATAAATCATAGCAAAGTAAATAAGTTGTAATTATCGCAGCTATAGTTGACGCTAATCCCAAGCCGCCAATCCCCATAACAGAAGGAAGGAACAAGCTAAAAATTATATTGACTATCATTCCAATAGTGGCATTCACAACTGGTGTCCTCATATCTTCCATAGAATAATAAATTCTGGAAATTAACTCTCTTAATCCCATTGGAAGCAATCCCAAAGATAAATAATACAGCGTTGCAGAAGTCAATTCAACTGCTCGAGAATCAAAACTTCCTCTACCGAATAATAAAACAGTTATTGGCTCTGATAAAAGCATTAATCCTATTGTAGCAGGTACCAATAAAACTAGCATAGTTATCAATGAACTTTGAACTCCCTGTTTGAACTGCTTTTTTTTCTTTTCCACATATAATTTCGATAGCATCGGATAGATAACCGCTACTAGAGAAAAAACAACAGTACTTAAAATAAACGAATTTATTCTATCCGCATAATTGAATGAAGATACTCCCCCAATTGACACTTGTGAAGCAATTGTTTTATTTATCAAAATATTTATCTGTGTGACAGAAGCACCAAAAATAACAGGCAGTATCTTTTTAAAAAAATCATTCATTTCTTTAGTTCGGAAAGAGAGGTTTGGTACTATACTGAATTTTTCCCTTTTTAAAATTATTAATAGAAATAAAAATTGGGTTACTGCAGCACATACTGATCCCAGCGAAAGCCAAATTAGATTCCATTTAAAACTCAAATAAACAGATAGTATAACAAAGAAGTTATAGATGAATCCCAGAATAGCAGGAAAAATAAATTTTTTTCTAATTTGCAATAATGCATTGAATAGCTCAATACATCCACTAAAAAACAGACTCCAGATAGTCACTCTGGTGAATAAAACAGCTAAATCCAACGTCTCGCCAGAAAATCCTAGCGCAAACATCTTTACAATTGGATATGTAAAAATCTGAATGATAACTGCTATAATTAAACAGAAGATAAAAAGAAGTGTAATTAGACTGTTCGTAAATCTATTTGCTTTTTTCATGTCTTCAGTTTCTAACCTTGTATAACTAGGTATAAAACTAGTTGTTAATCCCGCATAGACGAATGAAAAAATAGTAAAAGGGATTGTCAACGAAATGAAATATGCATCACTCACCTTGGATGCACCATAAAAATAAGAAATCACCATCTCCCTAACAAAACCGATACCTTTGGACAGTATAGATATTATCATCAGCCAAAATGTTGTTTTTTTCATCTTAAAACTCCACATTTCTTCTGTAATCGCTAAGTTCGATATTTTCTTTTATTATTCTTCCAGGTACACCAGCTACTACACAAGAATCAGGAATATTTTTAGTAACTACTGCATTAGCACCTATGACAACATTGTTTCCAATTTTTATATCCCCTAATATTTTTGCTCCGGCTCCAATATACACGTTATTTCCTACTCGAGGAACATTTTCCTCTAGATTTTTACCTCCTACTGTAACACATTGATCTATTATACAATTTTCTCCAATAACTGATCTCGTATGAATAACTACTCCGATACCGCCATATCCAAAAATTGTTCCTTTTCCTATTTGTGCAGAGTAAGGAATAAAGCAACCAAAAATAAATCTAATTAATAATGTCATCACTTTTGCTGGTATCATCAATTTCTTTTTATAAAGATAATGGGAGAAACTGTACCATCTGTATACATTTTTCAACTTTTTTCCTCCTTATCATAAATAGTTATTCTAGAAATAATACTAATGCCCCCAACTATAACAAATGTAACTATAGAAATTAGTATTCCATTGTATACAGAACCTCTTCCTACTATGATTAACATTGTTGCAAAATTCACTCCTAAAATTATCTTCATTATTGAAGTAGATTTAAATAATACATAATCAAGAAGTTCACAAATTACTACCCAAATAATAGGACCTATAATAAATCCATACCAATAAAAATTAGCAAAAATATCTCCAAAAAGCGTAGGGTGAGTAGAGTATGTGGTATTAGAAAAATCATTCAACCAAGCACTCCCCATTGAAATAGCAAAATCAGAAGGTTTTCCACCATCTATTAGAAAATCCGGTATCACTATAAACAATAACCTTATGTAAGAATATCCTTTATTAAAATCGGGAAATTCGTTATTTCTTTCAATAAAATAATAGAATACATTTCTTAATGATAATTCACCTTCCCCACTAAAAATAGTCTCCAGAACTTGAGTATTCAATGATGCAAAACTATTATCAGTAAGAATATTTGCAAAACCACCGAAAATCCTTAATGTTCGTAAAAAATAAATTAGATAGATTACTAGAAAACCTGACACTCCCAAAATTATAATATTCCGAATAGATATTTTAATTTTTTTATAGAATACAAAATAAATAACTAATCCAGTTATTAACGGTAAGATAGTTACTCTGTTACCTGTTACTATAACATAAAATAAAATCGTTGCTCCTGAAATTATTACGCCAACTCTATTTTTTACAATAAGATAATACAAAAAAACTCCACCACTACAAAAAAGCAGATATTGAGAAATCAACATTACCCTGCCTATCTCTCCCGAAAGATTAAGCATATAGAATTTCCCCCATGAGGCATTCATTACTCCTCCAAAATACTTGACACTAACATATAGTATCATAAAACTACTTAAGCAAAGCAACACTAATAACATAAATGCTGCTTTCTTGCTGGCACTTCTTCGAGGGAAAGTTTCTATATCATAAGGATAATGTTTTGCCTTATTTAGTAAAAATCGCAACGCTAAAAATATCAAACTAAATATTACTACAAATACACTTGCACTAATTGTAGTTTGTACTCTATATTGATTTAGTTTAAACATTACTGAAAAAAAATGAGGAACACTAAATAGGATTAACAATGTTGCCCATAAGAAAATAGAGATACTTCTTTTTTCCAGTTCTTTCAATGTCACAAAAAGGACTAAAATCAGTTGAATTATACTCAACAATTCATTCATGCATTATCTTCCTCAACTAACTCTTTAAAAAGTTTTATTTCATGACCAATCGTATTTTCTCTATAAAACATTTTATTTTTTTCTTCATATTTTGATTTTAGTTTCTTTTCGTCAATTTTATTAAATTCGTCATTATCAATCAAAGTGACATTTGTGAAATTTGAAAATACTTCTTGACAGACATCAATATCAGAAGTTATTGTCGGAATTCCAAATGTGGCCATCTCACACATCATAACACCTTGTGCATCCGCTCTTGTTGGCATAAGAGCATATCGTGATTTATTTAGCTGTTCGATTATTTCTTTATGTGACAAATGCTTTTCTATCAAGAATAAGTTTTTCGGTTTTTCAATAAACTTATAAAAATCACCTTTACCAAAGACTGCAAAATTATACTCAGGGTTATTTTGAGCCAATCTAGTTACTACATCAATACAATATTTCGATTTGTCCAACATATTTCTTATTGTTATAAAATCATATTTTTTCTTACTTTCTTGATCGTATGTTTCTTCTTCAAATAAACTTCCTATACTATTATAAATTACGTAGTTTCTACCGTCTATTAGCTTCTCATCCATTCCTACGAACTTAAGAAACATTTTTTTCATCCAATGGCTTACAAAAATATAAGTAGATTTTTCATTATTTCTTTCAAAAAAATTTTTCCACATTTTTAGTTTGAATGTATCGTAACTGTTGTTCAATAATCCCTTTAGTTTATTTCTATTTTTAATGTAATCATAGGGCTTAGGATATATTTCCGATGTTCTCAACACCTCATGACCATGAAAGAAGAAGATAAATTTATCAAATCTATCTCCATTTTTTTTTAAAAATCTATAGTGATTTCTAAGATTTGGTTGATGAGAAATTAATGTTTTACATCTAAAATCATCTTTATTTTGTTCATATAAATCTAAATTAATAACTTTTACTCCATCAATTTCATATGAGGAGTTTGCAGAAAAGTTTAAGACAATAACTTCAATTCCGCTTTTTAAATATTCAATATTTCGAGTATGAACAAAATACTGGGATACATAACCATTATTGTCAGGATAATCGGTCATTAAAATAAATAATCTCATTTCACATTTTCTCCTTATTAACTATTAAACAGAATTTTAGTTTTAAAATACACCGTATCCGTTGTAAATTGCTTTTTTAAAACTATTTTATTTGAATATTGTTTTCTTAAATAATACTTACTAAAATAAGATTTTTCAACATGAACTTCTGCATCTGTTATTAGTTCCGCTATTTTCTCATCACCATCTATAAGATAAATTTTTTGACTATCTTGTTGTACCTTATATGGAGTTTTAAAATAAATTCTCCCATCTAAATCTTTACAATTTTTATTTTTAAGTATTAGTTCATCAATTAATTGTATTTCATTGTTAGCCATTGTTATTTTTCTGAAATGAGTATATTTATTTTTCACTTCTAATGTACCTTCAAGACTGTCTTCAGTATGTTTAATTAAATCAACTTTAGGCCAATTATATATCATAAATTTGCCTAAAGTTTTCATTTGTGCTAGCCCAGATATATGAGCCGTGTTATGCTCATATTCTCTTTTTAGTTCTTTTCCTAAATCAGAAGCATAAGAATATACACCACTATCAATAAAAATATTTTTTTTCTTAAACCATATATCTACATGCATTTGGTCCATTTGACTAGGACGACTTTTTAACGTCTGCATGACAGAAAAAATGAATATATTATCATTTTTTAAAGTAAATAACCCTGCTTCTTTAAAACCGATACTTTTCCTTTCTTTCACTTCAGACGTAGCAAATCTATCTTTATATCTCACAAACCAAGCTGATTCTTCAGTTAAATAAGCTTCCTCATATAAAAACTTCCCAGTATAATAATAACAAATACTATTAATAACTGGACGATAATCAGAATATTCCACAGCAGCAACCGGGAAAAACCACGCCCCATCGTTTGAGCCATAGTTAGGTAATGAACCATCCTCACCTTCCTGCATTTGATAAAGCATTTGGGCACTCTCAAAAATCTTTTGTTTGACTCTTTCCGATATTTCTATCTTGCATAATGGTTCAATAAAAAAATATATTTCAACTAGCTGTAATAATACACGTTGATAATTTACTGAATACTGAATATATCCACCATCAGCCATTATTTGTTTATCTAGCTCTATATTTAACAAATTGACATATTTTATAATTTTTTCATTATCATTTGCACATAACGAATAAATTAACATGCCAATAATTTCAGAAATAGTATGATTGTTTTTAATTGATTTCTTAGCATATGAAAAGTTACTTCTAATCTTTAAATAGTTTCTTTGGACAAACTCCTCCACAGCACTTTTCAAATATTCATTATCTCCCATATAATGTTGAAAAACAGCATAACTAATAAGGATATTCATTGTTCGCAATGCACATTCCTGCCCATCCTTATAGTTTAACCCATAAGGATAGGGATTCTCCTTTAACCAATCAGTAACTTGAATTATATATACCTCGTAATACTTTTTATCCCTAGTTAAAATATAGGCTCTGGTTAAATAATGGACATGGGAAAATCTTGATGGTTCCCAATATACTTTGATATCTCCCATTTCCTCACTAAAATCAGGATATTCAAACCATTTTTTATCGTTTTTAATAGTGTTTCCATTCAAAGGATTATAATTCCATTTGGGTGGATTTCCAAAATGCAAATTTTTAGAAGAAAAAATTTGAAGGTTCCCTTTACAAATTTCATCAGCTTTATCAATTATATATTTATTCTTATTTTCTTCAGAGATACTATTCAAAGTCTTTTCAATATCACTGATGGACAATTCAATTTGTTTATTAAAAATATCAACATCAATAACTTCTCTATTTACTTCAAAAAGCTTTTCAAAAAACTCAAATTTCCTTAAAAATTTGAGTTTTAACGAATATACTAGTCGGAAAAATATCCAGTTTATCTTATACTCGCGAAGAATAGTAATTATATCATTTATTTTTAGACGCATAGTTAATTACCTTTATTAACCTCTCAGTTTGCTTTTTGAAATCGTATTCTTTCACTGCTGACAAAGCATTAATTTCTATTCTACTTTTTTCTTCTAAATTTAAACTCTTTATTTTCAAGATTGCTGCAACATAGTTTTCAGGAGAACTTTCTTCAAGCTCTAAGCCAATGTTATTTCTTTCAATGGGGGAATAACCCATCTTTACTGAAGATATAATAGGTTTCCCTGCTGCCATATACTCAAATAGTTTATTAGAACTATTTCCTCTGGTCCAATTATATAAACTCTCTGAATAGTTTAAAAGATTAACAGATGATTTAGATAAGATATATGGAACATATTGTTTATCTACCTGACCAATAAAATGGATATTATCGAGGCCTAATTCTTTTGAATACTCTTCCAACATATCCTTCTCGCTGCCAATCCCAAAAATCAAAAATTTGATTTTGGAATTTGTTTTCAATAAATAAGCCGCATCTACAATCTTCTTAACATTATTGACTGGTCGAATTGACCCAATATATGTCACATAAAATATATTTTCATCAAAAATATATTCCTCATATTTTTTTAATTCTGTATTTTTTTTAAATTCTGATAAGTCTATTCCATTATTAATGTAAAAAATCTTATCTTCAGAAATCCCCCCCCCTTGATTAGTAAGCCATTTTTTTTCTTTTAGGTAGTCAATATCCCCTTCTTTAGTAAATATAATGGCACTCGACTTTATATATATCCACTTTTCTCCTTTAGTTAATATTCTACCTAAAATGGATTTTTCTTTTAATTTTCCAAATGAAAATATTGCTTCTGGCCATAAGTCTCTAATTTCTGATATACATGCTATCTTATACTTTTTTGCTAGTTTGAGTCCAGCAATTAAAGTAAGTGGGTGAACACTAGAAGCGTAAATTATTTCTGGTTTTTCAACTTCTTTTGAAATGTCGTTATGAATTTTTAAAATATTTCTATAGAAATCAAACATATTTTTTATACGATCTATACCATTATCTAATGCTGTCTTTGTCTTTATAAAAACAAAAGGAATTTCATCCAACAGATGAACTGAATATCCTTTGTTTGAGATTTCTATAAATTCTTTAGAATTATGAAAAGTGTTTGCACATATTATAACAGGATTATAGCCTTGTGCTTTTAAGTATTTAGCAAACCAAAAATGTCTACCGCCTCTATTCTTATACATATCTGTCGCATAGTGATTCATAATCCATATGTTCTTAGTCATTCTTATCATCCTCACCAGTAAAAAAAGAATTTGTTTCAGATTTCCCATCGGATATTCCATCTCTTTTTAATACTCTTAAAATCGTTAAACCAATAATTTTTGCATCAAAAACCAAAGAAATATTATCCAAATATTCGACATCCAGCTTAAACTTTTCTTCCCAGCTGATAGCGTTTCTACCATTTACTTGAGCCAATCCTGTTAGTCCAGGCCGAACATCATGCCGTTTGCACTGTTCCTCGTTGTACAGTGGTAAATACTCAACTAATAAAGGTCGTGGTCCGACAATTGCCATATCTCCTTTGAAAATATTCCAAAGCTCAGGCAATTCATCTAAACTGGTTGAGCGCAGAAATTTGCCAAACTTAGTTAGTCGAATATCATCCGGCAACAGCTCACCCTTTTCATCTCGCTCATCTGTCATCGTTCTAAACTTATACATAGAAAAAACTTTCTCATTTAGTCCTGGTCTTTGCTGTTTAAAAATTATAGGACTACCCAATTTTACTTTTACCAATAAAGCAACAATTAAATATATAGGACTCAACACTACTAGTGCTATAGCAGATAATAAACAATCTAACAAACGCTTAACCCATTTTCCATATGCTCCCTGTTTAGTCACCAGCCAACACCCTCTTGATAATCTTCACTACCCGTTCAAGATCTTCATCTGTCATTTTAGTATCTGAAGGGAGACAAACGCCGGTTTCAAACAGCGTCTGCGAAACCTTGTCACCAAAATAATCATACTTTTCAAAATAAGGCTGCATATGCATTGGCTTCCATATTGGTCGTGATTCAATATCATCTTCAGCAAGTGCATCCATTATTTCTTCCGGAGCAACTCCTTTAAGCGTGATACAGCTCAGCCAAAAGTTTGGCTGATTCCATTCATTTTCTGGCATGAATGACACTTGTTCAAACGCTTCAAGTTCTTTTTTATAAAACTGGTAAATCTCATTTTTCTTTTTTACTCGCTCCGCCAAAATCTTCAATTGTCCTCGTCCAATACCAGCTACAATATTACTCATACGATAGTTATAGCCTAATTCACTATGCTGATAATGCCTAGCTTGATCTCTAGACTGGGTAGCCCAGAATCGTGCTTTATCAATCGCTTCCTTGTCATTTGAAACTAACATACCACCACCAGATGTGGTAATAATTTTGTTCCCATTAAATGAATAAATACCATATTTTCCAAATGTTCCAGTTGCCTTATCTTTATATGTAGTTCCCAGTGACTCTGCAGCATCTTCAATCAATGTCACACCATATTCATCACAAATTGCTTGAATTTCATCAATGGCAGCCGACAAACCATATAAGTGTACCACAATCACTGCTTTGGTCTGAGGATATTTTTCTAATGCCTTTCTCAGATAAACAGGATCCATATTCCATGTCGCAAAGTCACTATCAATAAAAACGGGTATCGCGCCTTGATAAATAATAGGATTAGCAGTAGCTGAGAAAGTTAACGACTGACATAAAACAATATCTCCTTTATCTACTCCAGCGTCCTTTAGCGCCAAGTGAATAGCAGCTGTCCCTGAAGATAACGCTGCAGCATGATCGATATTTACCAAATCAGCCAGCTCTTCTTCAAACTTATTTACATTCTCTCCTAATGGAGCAATCCAATTTGTGTCAAAAGCTTCTTGTACAAAAGCTTGCTCATAACCTTCATCACTCATATGAGGTGAAGCTAAAAGAATTTTTTTAGTCAAGCTGTTCACTCCTTAATTTTCTTTATACTTGCTGGAATACCCACCGCTACAGCATTAGCTGGAATATCTTTGATAGCAACGCTACCTGCACCTAGTGTAGCATTTTCATTTATCGTTACTCCTGGAATCAGCTGACATCCTGTTCCAATTTCTACATGGCCATTCAATGAAACATAGCCAGAAAGATTTACACTTGGATAGACTGAATTGAATGACGCCAGTTGAACATCATGCCCAATTGTTGTATTCAAATTAATTAAATTGAAGTTTTCTAATGCTATGTCAACTGTTAAAACACTGTTCGCACAAATAATATTTCCAATTCCCATAGTAACCCGATTACCAACCAACGCATTGGGGTCAATTAAGTTTGGAAAGCTAAAATTCTCTTTTTCTGCAATTGATAAATATATTTTTTCTCTAACAAAGGGATTTCCTATTGCAATCGCAATAGCCGTTTTTTCCTTAATTGATTTCAAATAGGACATATTTCCTAGATAATTATAATCTTTTGATTCCACTTCACTATTATCATCTACATAACCTAAAATGTTATATTTACTTGTTCTTTCAATTAACCAAGCTACTTCTCTTCCAAAGCCACCGGCTCCAATAATTATTATATTTTCCATATTAAGGTCTCCCCACGATAAACGCAAAATTAGTTGTCGCAGAACCACCTAAATTGAGCATTGCACCATTTTTGGCATCTTTAATTTGGTAGGTTCCTGCTTGATTCGTCACTTGCTTATGAAGATCAAGAAGCATTCTAACACCGCTGGCGCCTACAGGATGTCCCGCACCAATTAAGCCGCCACTGGGATTAATTGGTTTTTCACCAGCAAAACTTGTCAGTCCAGCTTCTATCACTTTGTACTCTTCTCCTTCTCCACAAATACCAAAGCTGGAAACAGCAACATACTCACTAGAAGTAAAACAGTCATGTGTTTCAAACACATCAATATCAGCTACATTTAATCCTGCCCGTTTATATGCTTCAGATACGGCTAATTTAGTCCAAGGTAAAATCGGTTTTCCTTGGCTGCTTCCCGCCAACTTTTTCTTTAAAGTTAAAGGCGCTACCCTATGTCCCCAGCCTTTGATTTTAGAAACGTTCGCTTGATCTCTGCCTGATAAATATGCTTCATTACAAAGTATGACTGCTGCTGCACCGTCTGTTACCTGAGAACAGTCGGAAACAGCCAATACACCATCACCAATAATTGGATTGTACACAGAACCTCTTCCTAAAGCATGGTCCTTACTCATAAACCATTTTCTAGTTTGTGCCAACTGATTACGCTTAGCATTCGCATAATTTTTTTGAGAGATTGTTGCAAGGCTAGATAAAATTAAATCTTCCCGCCCTTCTTCCAACTCTAAAATCTTTGAAGCTAACCGGCCAAATAAATTAGGAAAAGGATACGCAACTCCATTTGCTTCTTCTTCATATAAAGATGCAAGTCCTAAAATATCTCCACCAGTAGCTGAATCAACGGTTTTCATCATTTCCCAGCCAATCACAATAGCTACATCATAGTCATCACTTCTGATTTTGGAAACTGCAGCATCCACTGCAACCGATCCAGAAGCACAAGCTGCTTCATACCTTGCAGAAGGTATACCATAAAAAACTTCATCCACTTCAGTTAAAAGTGAGCCCAGATGTCCTTGATTCACATAACGTTCTGCTGCAAAATTACCAACAAAACAAGCAACTCGGTTTTTATCATTCAACTCTTTCAGCTCTTCTCTTGAAATTCCTGTCTTTGTCAACAGGTCTTCTACCACTTCTTTTAGAAGAGCTAACTCTGTTTTTCCTTCTTTCGACCAGTTTCTTTCAAAGTCAGTCTGAACTCCATTTAGGATATATACATCGTTCATTTTTTTCTCCTTAGTCTTACGCCTTGATAAACTTTCTAAAATCAAACTCTGCAGTGAAGACTGACTCTACGAGACCTGTAAACTCCTGCTTAGACACTTGATTTTCAGCAGACTGTTGATATACAGCTTCAAAATTATCTTGTCCGCCAAATATTTCGAGCCAGCTACTTGGTGCACACCAGTTGAAGCCATTAACCATAGCCTTGTCAACAGCAGCAGTATTATCTGCCAACTCATTGCTTACATAATAAGAATACACAGCATTATCTGTCAGTAAATCTTTCAATAAACATCCCTCCTGAGAAGAATCCTGTATTAAATATTGATATGCTTCAAGATAATTTCCAAGTCTAATTTGTTTCTTCATATTCTCAATTAAAGGAATATTATACCTTCTTTTTTCACGAAAACCACCTGAAACAATATCATAAACTTCTGTCTTCAACTGAGTATCAGATTTAGTCTGACGATACAATCCTCCACCAGCTTTGCGCCCAAGCAAGCCTTTGGTCAATAAATCCTCAAGAAACTTAGGACGTCTAAAAACTTCATTACAATAATCAGCTGTATTTTCCTTTAAATTATCAATAATTGCTACATGTACATCAAGACCCACAAAATCAGCTGTTAATAACGGTGGCATACTTCTACCCGTTACTCCTTGAAAAAGATAATCGATATAATCAATTCCACCGGCACTTTTATAGTCATTAGCTAAATGACATGCACGATTAATAAAATGAAAACCTACTCTGTTTGCTAAAAAAGCAGGCTTATCCTTCACCCGCA
Organism: Enterococcus sp. LJL128; assembly: GCF_056924295.1. Taxonomy (NCBI): domain Bacteria; kingdom Bacillati; phylum Bacillota; class Bacilli; order Lactobacillales; family Enterococcaceae; genus Enterococcus; species Enterococcus sp. LJL128. The sequence continues at coordinate 72,156 of NZ_JBXPBP010000015.1, forward strand.
CAATTGTTCGCAGCAGATTCTCTTCTAAATATTGAGCAAACTTTGTAACTAGCTGTTGATCAACAAACTCTGTTTCAACTAATTCGCATAGATTTAAATTGTATGGTGGATTAAAGAAATGTGTACCAAAGTACAAACTTCTTTTATTTTTTGGTATTTCCTTAGCTATCTCACTAATCGATAATCCTGAAGTCCCTGTACTTACAATCGTCTTTTCGCCGCTATAAGAAAAAATAGCTTTTGTTAAATCCATTTTAACTGCTATATCTTCTGCAACAGATTCAAATACCCAGTCAGAGTCACGTACACAGGCTTCCAAATCCGAATAATCTTTTGGTATTAGTTGTTTTTTTATCCTATCCGACTTAATACTTCTACAAATTGACTCGATTGCTTCTGTTGATTTCTCTATTGATCTAGAAATCAAAAAAACTTTACAATTTCCAAAACCTGCGACAATTCCTGCCACATTTTTGCCCATATTTCCATTTGCACCAACGATTGTTACTGTTTCAATATTCAAGTTCATCCCTCACTTACTCGATTCATTGGCAAATTTTACCAACTCTTTACTCAATTTCTCAGAATCTTTTGGTAAATGTTCGACAAACTCCATTACTTCTTCAATTGAAAAGCCATTTACATTCCCTATAAAGATTTTCTCATAGACCTGTTTTGAGTTTTTCTCTTTACTTACTAACAATTCTTCATACAATTTCTCTCCTGGACGAATACCAGTTTCAACAATTTCAATTTCACCCTCCTGATAACCGCTCAGTTGAATGATTTTTTTTGCCAAATCATAAATCCTAACTGGCTTGCCCATATCCAGAATAAAAATTTCTCCGCCGTTTGCCAAAGCCCCAGCTTGAATAACCAAACGGCTTGCCTCTGGAATAGTCATAAAGTATCTTGTCATCCGAAAATCGGTAACTGTTACTGGTCCGCCACGACTTATTTGTTCTTCAAAAACAGGAATCACACTACCGCGGCTGCCCAATACATTTCCAAAGCGAACAGCACAAAACTTGGTACAGCCTTCTTCATTCATACCTGTAACAATCATCTCAGCAATTCGTTTCGTTGCACCCATAACATTCGGCGGATTTACTGCTTTATCTGTTGAAATCATAACAAAGTTTTCAACTCCACACTCTTTGGCGGCCTCAGCAACATTCTTTGTACCGTACACATTGTTTTTCACTGCTTCAATCGGGTTGTATTCCATTAACGGAACATGTTTATGAGCGGCTGCGTGATAGACAGTGTCCGGTTTGTATATACTCATCACGTCTACTAACCGTTGTTTATCCTGAATATCAGCAATGATTGGAATAATCTCTGTTAGTTTATTAGGATATTTATTGGTAAGCTCCTTATGAATCAAATAGATTGAATTCTCTCCATGCCCCAATAAAATAAGCTTCTTAGGGTTAAAACGCATCAGCTGCCGACAAATCTCCGAACCAATTGATCCCCCAGCACCTGTCACCAAAATTATCTTGTTTGTAATTTTCCCCTTTAGCTGATTCATATCCAGCTTAACTTCTTCTCTCCCCAACAAATCTACTACATTTATTTGTTTTAACCGAGAGATGGTGATATTGCCCGAAGCTACCTCTTCTAATGCCGGCATAGCATTAACAGGCAAACCAAGAGGCGTTACAATATCCAAAATCCTTTGCAGTTCTTCTTTCTTTAAGGAAGGGATGGCTATTGTCAACATTTCAACATTGTATTCCTCAACGATTTTGGGAATATCCTCTGTTTTTCCTAGTACCTTTACTCCAGACAAGTACATTCTATATTTATCTGATGCATCATCAATAAACCCAACGACTTGTATATCTCTGCTAGTTGTTGAAGTGCTCAGACTTGAAAGTAATATTCGGCCGCCTTCCCCAGCACCAATGATTAACGTTTTCTTAGCTTTAGGATTAACACCACGCTTGCCATTGCGCCATTCGATAAATAAGCGCCACACTAACCGACTTGATATAATTATAAAAGTGGTGATTAGATACGTTAATAACAAAAAACGGCGACTCTCTCTAAAAAGAATGATTCCTTCTAAAAGAAGACTAATACTCGTAGCAAAAAAAATCGCAATCATTTCTCTCAAATTAGTAAAACGATTGATTCGAGTAAAAATTTTAAAGATAAAACCAAATATTATGTAAAAAAACAATTGTAGCAATGTACTAATAAATACAAAATCTGTTGAAATATGAATATAAGGCATCATATAAAAATAAGTAAATATATTTGCCCCAATAATGATGATGGAATCTATTGATACCAACATCATTAATTTCTGAATTCTCGACATACCACTAGCCACTCTTTCTAAAACAATCGGAATTTTTTCCGTTTAATCTCCTTAAATACAGGTCTTGCTATTTCGTCCCCATTCAATACATCCCGCGCACAAAACTCCATTGCAGTTACTTTTCTCTTGCCAAACTCTTGTTCAATTGCTTTGAATGCCCGCTGCATAAAAAAACTGCGTCTTTTTGTATTATGAGCATCCGAGGCCATCATCTGAACCAGATTATGCTCCACCATCAGCTTAGCAGTTTGTTCAATCTCTCTACCAAAGACACCTAGATAACTTGGTGCTGTCAATTGGGCCAATGCCCCCATTTGAATAAATGGGATAAGTCGGTTAGGATCTTCAATAAAAGTACTGTTACGTTCTGGATGAACAATGATTGGACGATGTCCTCTTTGGGTTAACTCAAAAAAAATTGGTTCAGTGTACTCTGGGATTCCCTCAAAAGGAAACTCTATCAGTATATATTTATCATTCAAATCCGCAAAAAGTATATCTCCATCTTGAATCTGTTGAAGTAATTTTTCAGTAATATGTACTTCCTGTCCTTCATATAAAGTTAAAGGAATTCCACGTAAATCTAAAACCCCCTGAAGCTCCCTAACTTTTAAAATAACTTCGGCAGCTGGATTATTGTAGCTGCCGTTGTTATGATGTGGAGTACAAAGGATATGCTCAATTCCTTGTGCTACGGCTGTTTCAGCCATAGCAATAGAATCTTCCAACGTTTGAGCTCCATCATCTATCCCTGGCAAAATATGGCAATGCAAATCAATCATTCTACTCGCCTACCTTTGTTTTTGTTTCTCTTACCCGTAATAATAGCCTTGTTCAGTCATATTTCTGGCACCATTATATACAACACCCAAAATATTGGCATCAACATAATTCAGTAAACTTTTCGCTTTTCTCAACGCCTCACGATTAGACACATCTTCTCTAGCTACTACAATCGTTCCATCTGCTTTAGATGACAAAATCTGAGCATCTGTAACTGTTACAACTGGAGGCATATCAAAAATAATTAAATCGTAGCTATGCTTTAGTTCCTCAATCAAGCGGCTCATTCGAGCAGATCCAAGCAATTCTGAGGGATTTGGCGGTTTAGGTCCACTAGGTAAAATATGAAGATTATCTACTCCTGACCTCTGAATAATTTCTTGAATATTCACCTGCCGCTTTCCTAAGATACTGCTTAAACCATTTACATTAGATAAATTAAATGTTTTGGCTACTGTTGGTTTTCGCAAATCTGCATCCACCAGCAGAACTTTCTTTCCGGAATCAGCAAAGACAACAGCCAGATTAGCTGAAGTAGTCGATTTCCCTTCACCCGGACCAGATGAAGTGATTACTAAGGTGTGTAAATCATGATCTATCATGGAATATTGAATATTTGTACGAATCGTCCGATATTGTTCTGAAACGGGAGAAGCTTTGTCTGCCAAAGTGATTAGACTAACTCCTTTTTCTGTATCCTGTTTTTTTAAATTATTTTTCATTCGTTTCTCTCCTATAATCTTGTCCGAGTTCTACGTAATGGCTGCTGCCCATTTTCTTTTGGCGCATTTCCCTGAAGCTCATCATTCTGTTCAGAAGTAATTCTCGATATTTTTATATTTAACTCTTTGGCCGACATATTCGGCACCACACCAAGTATTGGTAATTCTAATTCCTCAGAAATAAAGTGTTCATCTTTTAGGGAACGATCAAATACCTCCATAAGAAATGCGAACAGTATTCCAACTAATAAACCACCTAGTAAACCCACTGCTAAGTTCAATTTATTATTGGGCGAAACAGGATTAACATTCGCTGAAGCATTCGAAATAATCGTAATTTTGTCAACATTTAATGTGTTCAACGCAGTGTCTTTAAAAACTGTAGAAGTCTGATTGGCTATTTGCTCGGATAGAATCGGATCATCTGTTGTTGAACTAATCGAAAACATTTGAGAGTTTTGAGACTGCTTTACTTGCAAGCTTCCTTTCAAGCTTTCAATAGAAATTTCCTGATTGTATTCTTCCCTCATCCTCTGTTGGACAGCACTTAAGACTGTGTCACTAGTGATTAAATCTTTATATGTATTAATCATCTGCAAATTGGCGTTAATATCATTCACATTATTCATTTCACCTTGAGGCAATCGAACAATTAGCTGTGCCTGAGAACTGTATTTGGGTGCAATCACAAAAAAAGTGAGCACACCTGCCGCGGCAACTCCTATGATCATTCCAAAAATAATCAAAGCCAGCCTTTTTCTTAAAATTCTAAATATATCCTTTAAACTTATTGTCTCTTCCATTTTTTCCTCCTAGTTGCTGCTAATATTTCTAATTAGCGGAAAATAATTTATTCTAACCTCAAATTATACACTTATTCATACTTTTTACCATACTATATTATACTTTTTATAAATTTAAGATAAGCCGTTTGCTCATCCGTTTCTTCAATTATAAGCTTATTAAAGGTTCCATCAAGCAATGCTGGTAAGGTTCCGTTAATGCGATGGGTAATTGTTGCATTTCCTATTAGCTCCATCCAGTAACCTCCGTCTCCGGTTTCATGGACAACGGTCTGAACCATTCCTCCCGTATTTTTTACGGTAATCTTTTCACAAAAGCGTCTGGAATACAGCAGCGCATACATTAAGCTGCTTGCACACATAGCTGTTCCACAGGCACTGGTTAAACCGACACCTCGCTCATACGTCCGCACAAACAATTTGTTTTCGGCAACTACTTCAACAAAACTAACATTAATGCCATCGAGAAAAATTGGATTTTCGCCATTGACATAAGCTGCAATCCGCTCTAATTCTCCATCATACAGTCCCTTATGATCAACAAACGCAATTAAATGGGGATTGGGTACAGAAACTACTGAAAAGTGCAAAGTATCAGAAAGCTCTGGAATCATCTTGTTAATTATGGTTTGTTGGGAATAAATCATCGGAACAGCATCCTTGTCAAAGCTGACCGGTGATATTTCTACCTGATAAGCAGGCACACCTTCTGCAAAGTTGTCTGTTTTTCCAACCTTTAAATCAGCAAACATTGTTTCTATTGAAAAGAATTCCTTTTGGTAGCTATCAGAGAGGTATCTAGCTACTGTGCGCAATCCATTGCCGCACATACTTGCTTCGCTTCCATCTCTGTTTATAACACGCATTTTAGCCAGACTTGTTCCTTTACTCACATTTTCTATAAGCAGAATGCCATCCGCTCCGCCTAAAAGCCCTGTTTCACGGTCGCACAGATTGATTCTTAGCTGCTCAATCTCTGAGCTTGTCAGCGGTTTTGAAAGCTTTCTTTCATCTAAAATAAAAAAATCATTACCCGATCCATGTACTTTATACAAAGACACATTCAATTTAAGAAACCTCCCTTTTCCTGAGAACACTCCAACTACTAGTATGCCATAAAAAAAAAGAGGAGAACAGTAATTTTTTTACTTCTCCTCTTTTTTATTAATTTTTATTTTGCATTCTTTAGATTTTCATTTACTTTATCCCAATTTACAACATTCCAAAATGCAGCAATATAATCAGGACGTACATTTTTATACTTCAAATAATATGCGTGTTCCCAAACATCTAAACCTAAAACAGGTGTCTTGCCTTCCATTAAAGGAGAGTCCTGATTTGGTGTTGATGTGATTTCAAGCTTACCGTTATTAACAATTAACCAAGCCCAGCCTGAACCGAAACGTCCAGTCGCTGCAGTTTTGAATTCTTCTTTAAATGCATCAAAGCTTCCAAATGCTTCATCAATGGCTGTCTTGATATCCCCAGTCGGCTCTCCACCGCCATTAGGACCCATAATTTCCCAGAAAAATGTATGATTTGCATGGCCGCCGCCATTGTTTCTCACAACACCGCGGATATCTTCTGGAATACTATCTAAATCGGCAATCAATGCTTCAACCGATTTCTCGCCCAATTCAGGATGCTTCTCAATTGCGCCATTCAAGTTGGTTACATAGGTATTATGATGCTTGTCATGGTGCAAATGCATCGTTTCTGTGTCAATGTTTGGTTCCAAAGCATCGTAAGCATAAGGTAAATCTGGTAGTTTATAAGTCATCTTAAATCTCCTCCAAAATCAATGTTTTAAACTCTATACAATATCAGCATAACAAACTTGAAGCCAACCTTCAAAATAATTGCTTACAAACACTCTTTTTTCCACGTTTTTTTTGCTTTCCTGCACTATACAGGAAAAAACACTAAAAAATAACTTCAACTCCTCTCAAAAAAACTCAATTTTTCCAGTTAAATATAAGCCATCACTTCAATTTCTTCTTTTTCTTAGCACAATTTTAAACATTTTTATAGTTCTTCTTTTGCCGGAATATGTTACTATTGTTTATTGATAAACGGAAAATACTATATTTTAGAATACATTGTCTGTTTCATAAGCATTTGATTCAGCTGCTTCACCCCATTCCATTAGACAAGGTAAAGGAGAGAGATTCATGAAGAAGATGGTTCATCGAAAGAATACTCGCCCGGTAAAGGTTGGCGACTTAACAATTGGCGGAAGTAATGAATTGTTCATTCAAAGTATGTGCACAACAAAAACGCACGATGTAGAAGGAACTGTTGCTCAGATTTTGGAATTAGAAGAAGCTGGCTGTCAGATTGTGCGGGTGGCTGTTCCTGATGAAGCAGCAGCAAATGCATTAGGTGCGATAAAAAAACAAATCCATATTCCTTTAGTTGCTGATATCCATTTTGATTATCGGTTAGCCTTGAAAGCAATTGAGCAGGGCGTCGACAAAATCAGGATTAACCCCGGAAATATCGGCCGGAAAGACCGGGTTGAAAAAGTTGTTGCTGCCTGCAAAGAAAAAGGGATTCCAATCAGAATCGGTGTCAACGCCGGCTCGTTAGAAAAGAAATTTCTTCAACAATATGGCTATCCTACTGCTGAAGCAATGGTGGCCAGTGCTATAGAACATATTAAAATCTTAGAAGATTTGGATTTTTATGATATCATCGTATCTTTAAAAGCCAGTGATGTGAACCTTGCCATTGATGCTTATTCTCTGGCGGCAGAAAGCTTTGACTACCCGCTTCATTTAGGTATTACTGAGGCTGGCACACAGTTTTCCGGCGGGATTAAGTCGGCTGCCGGGCTGGGAGCTCTTCTTTCTCGAGGAATCGGAAATACTTGTCGTGTGTCTCTTTCTGCTGATCCTGTAGAAGAAATAAAGGTGGCTAGAGAAGTTCTAAAATCCTTTGGCTTAGCAAGTAATGCTGCAACTCTAATCTCCTGTCCAACCTGCGGACGGATTGAAATCGATTTGATTCCGATTGCTAATGAAATCGAAGCTTATATCGAAAAAATCAAGGCACCCATCAAAGTAGCCGTTCTAGGCTGTGCAGTGAACGGTCCGGGAGAAGCCAGAGAAGCAGATATCGGTATTGCAGGCGGTCAAGGAAAAGGGATGCTTTTCAAAAAAGGAAAGATTATCCGAACTGTTCCAGAGGAAATCATGGTAGAGGAACTAAAAAAAGAGGTAGACCTATTAGCTGAAGCCTATGCCCGTGGTGAAGAAATATAAAATAGAGATGAGACTGGGACATAATCCACTCTCAAAAAGAAAACAAGCTCGATTTTGATGATGAATGTCAAAATCGGGCTTGTTTTTTCTTCTTCCCTTCTCTTTCTCTCCATATATTTTCCTAATTTTCTT
>NZ_JBXPBP010000016.1:0-72920 GCF_056924295.1 Enterococcus sp. LJL128
GTTCGTGGTTCGCTAACCAGCGCATACGATAGCTGTCATCCAACAGAAATTCCATTTTCCGACCAGAAAAGACACGCTGAGTATACGCATACAGAATAATTTTTAATAGCATCTTCGGGTGGTAGGCAGGTCGGCCTAATTGTTCTTCTAATTTATTAAAGAGTGTTTGCGGCATTGCTTCGACTAAGGCATTAACCGCAAAAGCGACATCCGTTTCAGGAATAAACTGTTCCAACTCTAATGGTAAAATCGTTTGATTAATGGTATAATTTTTAAACATAAAAGCACGCTCCTTTTGATTTGGTTTAGTCACTTTAATCTTACACGGTTGTGTGCTTTTTGTGTACCCTAAAATCAAAAAAGTAGGACAATAATCAGATTTTCTTCTGACTATTGTCCCACTCACTTTCGCTCTTTTTTTATTCTTGTGTTGGTGGAATAGCTGCCAGCACTTTTTAAAGATTTGGATACCTTGAACCCTTTATCTTAAACGTTCATTAGCCAGTTTTTGACTGTTTGATTGAACATAGCAGGTTGTTCGATTTGAAGATTATGCCCTGCAGTATCTAAAATAACAAATGTTGAGCGGGTAAAACCATCAATCAAACGATAAGCATCCTGATAGCCTACACAGTCATCCTGTCTGCCAGTTAAGAAAACACTTGGCTTATCAAAATGAATCTCCTCAAAGCGCTCTTCAAATGACAGTGCGTAGCCTGTTTGCTGGTAGCTTTCTACAAACTCCTCATTTGCCCTTGCTAAACCTGGATAGATTTCATTTTTGTATCTCTGCCAGGTTTCATCAGTAGCGACAACAGCCATCTCCATAAAATCAGAAAATAGTGTTTGTTCACCATTATCGAGTAGTATTTGTTTTTTTATTAGAACCTCACGCGGCGGCAGCTTTCGTTTCGAGCGCTCAGCGATTGTGCATGGACAAAGAAAAAAAACGCCGTCAATCCTGTCAGCTGCTAAAAAGGTTAAGCCAAGAGATAAGTAGCCTCCATAAGACTGACTCACAAGAAGATAGGATTGTTCACCAAGAACTTTTTTAGTGAAGCTCTGAATTATTTCAATCATTTTATCTGCGTTGCTGACTAGTCCGTTCCCATTTGATTTTCCTAGACCAGGAAGATCAATGTAAATTCTTTGATAACCCTGCATCTCTGCAAATATTGGTTCCAGGCAGCCAACCATGACCTCATGATCCTCTGGAAATCCATGAAGGCATAAAACCGACTTGCCTTCTCCAAAAATTTCATAGTGAATCAGGCAGCCTTTAATCATGATTTCCATTTTTATACTCACCTTTCACATCTATGAAGATTTACGCTGATAGGTTTCAAACTCATGAGCATAGACATTTCCTTCATCCAGCTCGCCTTCACTCGTATTAATCATCGTCCATTCATCCCAGTCAACAGAAGGAAAATAAGTATCTCCTTCAAATGCTCCATGAATAACTGTTCGGTAAAGAATATCACAATACGGAAGAAAATCCTGATAAATTTTGGCGCCGCCTGCAATAAAGGTAATTCCTGAGAATTCTTCAGCATAGCTTAGAACCTCTTGAATATTGTTCATGATCATCACATTTGCTGCCTGATAAGAAGTATCTCTTGTCAATACGATTGTTTTACGATTAGGAAGAGCTTTTCCACCCATCCCCTCAAAGGTGGTTCTTCCCATTACAATTGTATTGTTTTCAGTCATTTTCTTGAAGAACTTTAAGTCGTTTGGCAAATGCCAAGGCAACACATTCTCCTTTCCAATAATCCCCTGCTCATCCTGAGCCCAGATAGCTGCTAACATATTTTTAACTCCTTTCAGACCTATACCGCAATTGGTGCTTTGATAGCCGGATGCGGGTCATACCCTTCCAGTTTAATATCTTCCATTTCAAAGTCAAAAACCGATTGTTTTTCTGTATTTAAAATCAGTTGAGGAGCTGAACGGACTTCCCTAGTCAGCTGTTCCTCCATCTGCTCAAAATGATTTACATACAAATGAGCGTCCCCTAATGTATGAACAAACTCCCCTACTTCCAAGCCTGTTTCATGGGCAATCAAATGTGTTAAAAGTGCGTAGCTGGCAATATTAAACGGTACGCCTAAGAACACATCTGCACTACGCTGATACAGCTGACAGCTCAATTTTCCGTCATTTACGTAAAACTGGAACATTGTATGACAAGGTGGAAGCGCCATAGAAGGAACATCTTCAGGATTCCACGCAGAGACAAGCAAGCGGCGGGAATCAGGATTTGTTTTTATCATACGAATAACATCTTGAAGCTGATCAATAAATTCGCCATTCTTTGTTTCCCAATGCCGCCATTGAGCGCCGTAAATATTACCCAATTCTCCATGCTTTGCTGCAAAATCAGAATCATTTAAAATGTTTTCACAGAATAAAGCATGCTGTTTTTCATACTCTTGTTTGAACCCTTCATCAGTTAAGACACGATGACCAAAACCGGTCATATCTGGTCCAGTATAGTCTGAACTATTAATATAGCGTTCAAATGCCCATTCATCCCAGATATGATTGTTATGCTGTAGAAGATATCGGATATTCGTATCCCCTTTAATAAACCAAAGCAGCTCACTTTTAATCAAACCAAATGGCACTCGTTTTGTTGTCAATAAAGGAAAACCTTTTGATAAATCAAAACGCATTTGATGGCCAAAAAGACTTTTTGTTCCTGTTCCAGTACGGTCGCCTTTCAAATGTCCTTCATCTAGTATTTTTCTACCTAAGTCAAGATACGCATTTTCCATATGATCTCCTCCTGCTATTCGTCAGCAAACTGGCTTAAATAATCCCAGCGCTCGATTTTTTCTTCCAGCTGTTCTTCGATTTGGTCCATTTCTTTCTGTAGCTCCTGAAGACGGGTAAAATCATTTCCCTGATGGTTCATGTCTTCTGAAACCTGTTCTTGTCTTTTTTCAAGGACAGCAATTTCGTCTTCAATTGTTTCCCATTCCTTTTGTTCCATATAAGTCAGCTTTGATTTTTCTTTTTTAACTTTTACTTCCACCGCTGAATTCTTCACTTTTTTTGTATCCTGCTGTTCTTCTGCTGTCTGTTGCTCTAAATAAGCGCTCATTGTACCGTAGTAGGATGAAATCTCAGCATTTCCTTTAAAAAGTAGAAGCTTATCCATCGTTTTATCAAGAAAATAGCGATCATGTGAAACAGCGATTACTGTTCCGCTGAACTGATGGATATAGTCTTCCAGTACAGTCAGCGTATCGATATCCAAGTCATTCGTTGGCTCATCCAGTAAAAGCACATTTGGTTGACTGATTAATAGCTTCAGAAGATACAATCTTCGTTTTTCACCGCCGGAAAGCTTTCCAACCATCGTTCCATGCATAAAGCGGGGAAATAAGAAACGTTCCAGCAGCTCTGCCACGCCAACTGTTTCGCCGTCCACTGTTTTAGCTTCCTCTGCAGCCTCCTGCAGGTAGGCAATCATCCGTTTCTCAGGATCTATTTCTTCGTTCTCCTGTGTATAATAAGCCAGACGAACTGTTTCACCGATTTCGTACAGACCACTTTCAAGAGGAACTCTTCCTGCGAGAATATTTAGCAATGTCGATTTCCCGGCACCATTTTTACCAGTTATCCCTATTCTATCTTTTGCTTGTATTAGCAATGAAAAATCATTGAGAAGCTGTTTTTCTTCAATTTTGTAATAACCATGCTGAATCTCCAACACTTTTTTCCCTAAGCGCTGGGAAGATAGATTGAGATCAACTGTCTCTTTTGCATTCACCTGATGAAGATTTTCTTTTAAGTCATGAAAACGTTCCTGACGGGCCTGCTGCTTTGTTCCTCGTGCCTGCACACCAGCACGCATCCATTCCAGCTCCTGTTTGAACAGCTGCTTTCTTTTATTTTCCTGTTCAATCTCTACCCGTTCCCGCTCAGCCTTCGCAGCAATATACGCTTCGTAATTTCCTTTATACTCATAAAGCTTCCCAAAAGAAAGTTCAAAAATCCGGTTAGTCACCCGATCAAGAAAATAACGGTCATGGGTAACCATAAGCAGTGCCCCTGAATAGCTTTTCAGGTATTTTTCCAACCAGCTGATTGCTTCATAATCCAAATGGTTCGTTGGTTCATCCAGCAGCAGCAGGTCTGGTGCTTCAATCAGAGTCTGTGCCAGACTAACCCGTTTCTTCTGTCCCCCGGAAAGCTCGCCGACTTTTTTATTTAGTGTATCAATACCTAGCTTCTGCAGGATAATCTTGGCACTGGTATCTGCGGACCAGGCATCTTCTTTATTCATTTTTTCTTCCGCCCGCGTATATTGGTTTTGAACAGCCTCATTCATTCCATCCTGATCTAAAGCGATTAACGCCTGTTCATACTCTTTTACAGCCTGAATAATCGGTGTATTTCCTTGAAAAACAGCATCAATTACACTTAACTCATCGTCCAGCTCATGGGTTTGAGAGAGATAACCAATGCGGTAATCCTTTGCCTGTTTTACAGGAGAGATATCGCCATCTGCAGCATCCAGCCCTGCCAGAATATTTAGTAAACTTGTTTTACCTGTACCGTTAATACCAATCAGACCAATCCGATCTTTCTCATGTATCATAAAAGACAGGTTATCAAATAAAGTCTTCTCCCCAAATGTTTTGGTTAACTTCTCAACTCTTAGTTCTTTCACAAGCTCACTTCCTTTTCATCTTGACTATTGTAACAAAAAAAGCCCAAAAAAAGAAGCTGGTTTTCTTTTTCATAGATAAACGAGCTATTGAATTATTTTTTTACCAAACTATGAACAATAAAAAAGTAAATTTCTATTGTATTCCCTGAGATAATTCTTTGTCGCAACAGTATACTATTCTGAAAACCAATGCGACTCTTCATTTGTCTTACAGTATCATTATTTTTTAAATATTGGCAAAAATAAAGAGTGGAACATATAGAATCCCACTCTCTTGTCTAATCTTCAATTATAATATCGATATCCAAGTCCTTTGCCACCCGATCTGATAAAAAAGCCAGCATCGTTTCCAGAGGCATTTTGAAAATGAGCAGCGGACCTCGCCGGCCATTTCTAAAATAGTTCATTCGGATTTCCTGATTCTTAACAGAAAGAACAACTTTTTCCAGCTCAGAATAATACACACCACGATTGTCAAAGGAATTATTAATAATTTTTCCATCTGCTAATCCCCGACAGTCCAGCATGAAACTAAAAAGCAGACAAGATGTCATAATATCCTGCAGTTTGTCATTCAATGTTTGCGGTGCTGTCAGTCCAAAAAATAAGAAGACTGCTCCAAGACAAAGCCCGATAGCACTTGGTATTATCGAACGTTTAGCAAAAACAACAATACTTCTGCGAACCATAATTAAATAGATATATAACACAATGACAAACAACGTTAATAGGATAGTGAACAAATCAATAATCAGAAAGACCTCCTTATTTTTGTAACAGCCCTCAAAGGCTATTCTTTAGATGCACTTTTTTGCTGATCAATTTCTGTCAGCTGCTGGTTTATTTTTTTTATCTTATCTTTACATACCAGTATATCCCGAATCATCTGATCGCGTTTATCCCCTTTAGGCAAACGATTGACCACTTGATAATAAGCAGCAAGTAGTTGGACATTCTTCATTTTTTCTTTCTGCAATCTATCTTCTTTTAATTTCATCGACATGTCTCCTTCAATGAACAATTCCCCTAAAATTCAATATACTGTACTAGTTTAACATACATCAGTCAGTCTGTTGAAATATTTCTTTTTATGGAAGATAACGGTTTGTTCTGAGTGAAATAAAACCAGGGAAAGCCTGCAACTGCTTGCCCCGGTCAATAATGTTAAATAAATGCTCAATTATTATTGTGCAGAAAGTGCAATCCCAATCGCTTTTTCACCAAGGTGGGTGCCAATAACCGGACCAAAATGTCCGATTTCAATCTCAGCCTCCGGATATTGTTCCTGCAGTTTTTTCTTCTCTTCCTCTGCAACTGCAAGATTATTGGCATGAATAACATAAAGCTTTACAGGATACTGTATTTCCTGATTTCTCTCACCGATAATTTGCTCCGCGCGTGTAAATGCCCGTTTAGTTGAACGGATTTTTTCAAATAAGACGATTTTCCCATCTTCAAACGTAAGAATCGGCTTGATTTTCAATAAACCGGCAATCAGTGCCGCACCATTCGTTAAACGTCCGCCGCGCACAAGATTATTCAGGTCTTCCACAATTAGATAGGCATACGTATTGTCTCTAATAATATCCATCTTTGCGAGAATAGCTTCAATGTTCTCGCCATTGTCTGAAGCAGCCAGCGCTGCCTCTACCATATGCCCCATTGGCATACTGGTAATTTTCGAATCATAGGGGTGTAAATCAATTCCTTCGATTGTTCCTTTCAAGGAGAACAGCGTGCCGACAAAGCCTGAAATTCCTGCTGACAAATGGATACTCAAAATTGTATCATATCCTTTTGCTGCAATAGATTCATAGAGCTCGATGACTTCTCCTAAAGCAGGCTGAGAAGTTGTTGGAAATTCTGAACTGCTGTTTAGCAATGCATAATACTCATCCGCCTCAATATCAATTCCTTCATTATAAATTTTGCCGTCTAAAATGACTGGTATAGGAATAATAAACAAGTCATTATGTTTTTTTATTCTGTCTGGTAAATAAGCTGTACTATCTGTTACCACAGCAAGTTTCATATTAAAAACCCTCGTTTCATATTTCTAAACTTAAATAAATATAACATACTCTGAATTAGATGAAAACTGTCTTTTTCATGCTAATTGGCTAAAAAACTCTGAACCGCCTGCTGATTCATCGGTAAATCTATTTCAAGAACACTACCGGCATAGTCATAGTAGCCGTTTGCCCAGGAATCTTCAACAGGAACTGTTAGGCGGTCAATCCCGCCAGCCCCCTTCAATGCTAGAGAAGGACCGTTTTTCAATAAGAAGGTTAAAGGAATATCATTTGCCATATATCCAACCAGTTTACCTGCTGATTCTGGTGTTCGCAGCAATACCATCGGTGATTTCAGTTGCGAAATGACGGCAGACATCACTTGCTGCTGTCTTCTTACCCGACCAAAATCCCCTTCTTCATCCATCCGGAATCGTGCATATTGGAGCAGAACATGCCCATCCATCTTTTGATTTCCCTGGTTAATGTCAACACCATCTAAATTCAGCGTTTTTTCTGCATCGATTTCTACACCCGAAGGGAATAAAGAATCGATTACTTTTTCGAAGCTTTGGAAATCAACCTTTGCATAGTATTTACAATCAATACCAAAGTTATTGGCTAATGTTTGACGAACTAGTTCTGCTCCGCCATATGCATAGGCTGAATTGATTTTATTTGCACCCACCTCAGGAATATCAACAAATGTATCCCGCATAAAGGAAATTAGTTTAGGCTTGCCGGAAGGTCCATCCAGTTGAAGAACCATGATGGTATCCGCACGTCCAGCATCTTCTCCTCTAGTATCACTACCCAATAAGAGAATATTGTTGGCACCGTCTGCACTGGTGACGCCATTAAATACTTCTGTTTCTTCTTTGGGAAGGGAGTCGTCATTTTCAGCCGCGTGCTTTCCCTTAAAGAAAAATACAACCGGCAGCACAATTAATAAAACCAGTACCAACAGAGCCCACTTAATCCATCTACGCTTGCCTTTCTTTTTTAGCTTTTTCGGCTTTTCAGGTTTATATTTTTTTGAACTTCTTGGTGGTTCCACAGGTATTTGCTCTTGTTGACGGCTATATGACTGGTTTTCCTGATAATATTGTTCATCAGGCTGAACTTGCTTTTCGTAGCGTTCATCCCTGTCTTTTTCTTTTCTAGGATTAAAGCTGCTTCTTTTTTCCGCAGCATCTGATTTTTTATGTATATCTTTATATCGGTCCATACGACTCATTGTTTGTACACCTCTTTTTCACTCTTATGGATAAGGATAACCCATTTTACAAAAAAAGTCTTTTCAGATTGTGCATTTTAAAAAAAATAAAAGGAATTTTTTTCCAGTAGGTATCCGCTAGCCTTTCCAGCTATGTTATTCTATGTTTAATAAACACTTTTTTACTTTATTTAAGGAGGAACACTATTATGGCTTTTTTTGATATTGATTATTATTCGGCTGTACTTGGAATGAACACGAAGGTTTCCTGTATTTTGCCCAATAATGGAAGAACAAATATTCCTGTACTTTATCTGCTTCACGGAGTCGGGGGTGATTACACCTCCTGGTCACGCTTTACAGCTCTTGAGTCTTATGTAGATAAAATGAACCTTGCTGTGATTATGCCGCAAACATCTGCAGGTGCTTATACGAACACTACCTACCATATGAACTACTGGACGTATCTTTCGGACGAGCTGCCCAAAACAGTGCAAAATTTTTTCCCTCAGCTATCAAAGGAAAAAGAAAAAAACTATGCCGGAGGACAGTCTTTGGGCGGCTACGGTGCATTTAAACTGGGATTTGGCACAGATAATTATGGAGCAATTATCAGTTTGTCTGGAGCAGTTCATTCTATGGATCAGCTTGGTGAAGAAATCTTTCAGTTTGCACCAAAGGCATTCTGGACAGGGATTTTTGGAAATCTCGATGAGCTGCCAGGCTCGGAGAATGATATTTATGCTTTAGCTGAAAAGAAACTCACAGCTGGATTCGACTTCCCTGATATCTATTTGGCTTGCGGAACGGAGGATCCATTTTTCCCTGCAAATCAAAAAGCCGTAGAGCTTTTGAAACCCTACGGCATAAATGTACAATTACGTGCGACCAGCGGCGGTCATGACTGGCTTTATTGGAATCAGGAAATCAAACAAGCACTAGCTTGGCTCTCAGAAAGATAACCGGAGTAGTTTTGCTTACGCTAGTTTGCTGTCTCTCCCGTTTAGACACCGTGAATAGGATGGACCGCATAATTTCCAAAAACCTTAACTTCCCCGCCCATTAAACGGAGTTCCTCTAAGGCAAAATCTATCAATTCCTGAGGTTTATCCAAATGAATATCAATCAAAAAGAAATACTCTCCCAGAGTAGTTTTTAATGGCCGAGATTCAATTTTACTCAGTCCTATTTCCCGCCAGCTGAAAACAGAAAGTGCTTTGTGGAGTGCCCCCGGCATATTATTCGGCATAGTTACAGCCAAAGTCAGCTTTCGATTTTCAACTGGTATTTCTTCTAAATCAATCTTTTCTGAGCCGAGAACCCAGAATCTCGTACGATTGATGGCCACGTCCTGAATGTCTTCTTTTACAATAGTCAGACCATATTTTTCGGCCGATAGCTTTGGTGCAATCGCCGCAATAGTCAGCTCTGGATGGGCAGCTACGAAATTCGCTGCATAGGCGGTGGATGGTGTCGCCTCCAAAACAGCATTAGGAAAATAGCGGCTTATGAACTCCTGTGACTGTGCCAGCGCCTGAGGATGAGAGAGAATTCGGGTAACCTGGTGCCAATTATTCTGATGATTTGTATTCACCATCAACTGCTGAAAAATCGGCAGTACTAGCTCTGCGCCTACAGGAATTTGTCCCTTTCCTTGATGAAATAGATAATCCACTGTTGTGTTGACTGATCCTTCAAGAGTATTCTCAATAGGCACCACACCTAAATCTACTTCATGAAATTCAACTCCCTTAATACATGCCGGTATTGAATGAAACGGTATTAACTCGGCATTGGGAAATGCCGTCTTAGTCGCTGTATGTGTGAAAGAGCTTTCCGGCCCTAAATAACCAACCTTCATTTATTTCACCTACCCTATACTATCGAGGATTTCAGCTGTAATCTCTTCCGGCGTACGCTGATCTGTATCCACAATCATGCTTGATGCTTCTTCATAAAACAAAATACGCGGTTCAAAAACCTGCTTTATTTCTTCCGGAGACTTTGAAACCACTAACGGACGAACTGTTGTATGGTCATTTTTTAACCGGGGAATAAAAACCTCTGGTGTTGTCTGTAAATAAATAACTGGTGCCATCTTTTTTAACAGCTCACGATTTTCCGGACGCATCACAATCCCGCCTCCAGTTGAAATCACATAATCGTGGTCTATATATTTTTTCAGTACAGCTGTTTCCTTTTCCCGAAAAGCAGCTTCTCCATATAAATCAAAGTATTCCTGAATGCTCATGCCGATTTCTTCAATGATTTTATCGTCAAAATCTATATGCTTCATTCCCGTCTTCTGTGAAAGCAGCTTTCCAACTGTTGTCTTACCAGCCCCCATGAAGCCGATTAACGTGATTCCCTGCATCTGTTTCCCTCCTAGTTGTATAGTCTTTGTAAATCATTAAAAAAATCTGGATAAGAAACAGCTATCGCTTCAGGACGTTCAAGAACCACAGTTCCTTTTTTCACCAGCAAAGCAGCAATCTGCAGCATCATGCCAATTCGGTGGTCTCCATAGCTAGTCACGTTTCCGCCATTAAGGACTGTTCCGCCAGTAATAATCATTCCGTCCTCAGTTGGTGTGATATCTGCGCCCAGCTTGTTCAGCTCATTTGCTACTGCATCAATTCGATTCGTTTCCTTAACCTTGAGTTCCTCCGCATCACGAATCACAGTTGTTCCTTTTGCCTGGGTGGCCATCAAAGCAATAATCGGCAGCTCATCAATCAGTCTTGGGATAATTTCTCCTGAAATGTCAATCCCATGCAGCTCACTTGTTTCTACAGTTATTGTTCCAGATTTATTGCTTTCACTCTTATTTTCTTCAATCGTGAGTTTTCCGCCCATTTGTTGAATAACATCAATAATTCCTGTTCGTGTTGGATTTAAGCCGACATTCTCCAATGTTATCTTACTATCTGGAATAATCAGTCCTGCAGCAAGAAAGAAAGCTGCTGAAGAAATATCTCCAGGCACTACAACCGTTTGCCCAGTCAGCTTTTGAGGTCCTGTTAAATGGATTTCTTTATCGTCCACTTCGATTTCCCCGCCAAATTGTACAATCATATCTTCTGTGTGATCTCTAGTCTTTTCTTTTTCAACAACAATCGTTTTGCCTTTCGCCTGCAAACCGGCAAATAAAATTGCTGATTTGACCTGAGCACTTGCTACAGGCATTTCATAGTGAAGCGGCTGCAAAGAAGATGTTCCTCTGATTGTAATCGGAGGATACTCTGTTCCGTCGTGTCCTGTACAGGAGGCGCCCATTTGGTTCAACGGAGACAATACACGAGCCATTGGTCGCTTAGCAATTGAGGCATCCCCATAGAGCTCTGTTGAAAAATCACTGCCAGCCAAGATACCGCTAATTAAGCGAATCGTCGTGCCTGAGTTGCCGATATCAATTGCCGAAACAGATGGGCTAAGACCTTCAAAGCCTTGACCATGAATAATAATTGTTTCACCATCATCTTCAATTTTGACGCCTAATTTCTTAAAAGCTTTTATTGTACTGAGACAATCTTCTCCTCTTAAAAAGTTTTTTACTGTTGTTTTCCCATGAGCTATCGAGCCAAACATGATGCTGCGATGAGAAATTGATTTATCACTAGGAACTTGTATCGTCCCCACAAGTCTTTTTTTATTGATTGCTAACTCCAAATGATCATCCCTCCTTACTTTTCATACCATAAATAATCTGTTTCCTTCTCAATACACTCTTTGGCACGTTCCAAATCTTCTTTTCTTTTAAAGGTCAGTTGAAGAATACCAAAAATATCTTCTCGTGTTTCCAATATTTTCAAATTTATTAATGACAGATTTGCTTTGCCGATAATCCCTGTCACCTCTGCAATAACTCCAGGAACATCCGGTACATCTATAAATAAATCATGAAAGGCTGGAATAACTCCTTCTTTATGGACTGGCATCTGATTACGGGTTTCTTTTGCTTCGTAAAAAAATTGGAAAATTGCTTCCCTGTTTTCTGCAGCAATCCATTCTGAAACCTGATCCATCTCACCACGCCAGTTATCTAAAAGTCCTAACAGGGTTTCTTTATTGCTTAATAAAATATCTGTCCACATCACTGGATCAGAAGAAGCAATTCTGGTAATGTCCCGAAACCCGCCGGCAGCCAGTCTCCCAGCACCTGGATGTTCTTTATTAAAAGCTTTGCTTTGATTCACTAGTCCAGCAGCAATTACGTGAGGAAGATGACTTAACAGACCAGTAATTTTATCATGCTCTTCTGTAGACATAACAACAAATTTTGCCTGTGTACCAGCTAGTAAGCTCTGAAGCGCTTTGATTCTTTTTTGATCTTTTTGTTTGCCTGGTGTAAAAATGTAGTATGCATTTTCAAATAACCGTTCATCTCCTGCTGTTACACCGGATTTATGAGAACCGGCCATTGGATGACCACCAATGAAGTTCTCTAAGCCTAACGTCTCTGCCAAGTCGACGATTTCACTTTTAGTGCTCCCAGCATCTGACAGAATGACACTTTCTTTCAGAGGAATCCTGCTGATTATCTGCAGCTGTTTCTTTACCGCCTCAACAGGGGAGCAGAGTAAAATCACATCAGCTTCTGGAGCTGCCAGATCCAAACTTTCAGCTATTTCATCAATCATCCCGCGTTTTAGAGCAAATGCCTCAGACTCTTTTTGCACATCCAATCCAATAATTCGTGTATTAGGATGTTCTTTTTTTATCGCCAGTGCTAAAGAAGCACCGATTAATCCCAATCCTACAATTAATACTTGTTTTTCCTTCATCTTCTACACTCCATTCATCTGATTTTAGAATTGTTGAGTATAGCGACGATAGGCTGTAACCTCTTCTTTCATCTGCTCAAAGGAATCACTGTCAAATTTTTCTAAGAGCGCTTGTGCCACCTCTGTAGCGACGACAGCTTCGCAGACCACACTTGCAGCTGGAACTGCTGTACTATCCGAGCGTTCAACACTTGCCTTATAAGGCTCTTTTGTATCGATATTTACGCTTTGCAGCGGCTTATATAAAGTAGGAATCGGCTTCATCACGCCCCGAACAACAATCGGCATTCCGTTGGTCATGCCGCCTTCAAAACCGCCAAGGTTATTGGAGGTTCGAGTATAGCCGGTTTGTTCATTCCAAACAATTTCATCCATAACTTGACTGCCGGGCCTGTTGCCCATTTCAAAGCCTATCCCAAACTCAACACCCTTGAATGCATTGATACTCATAACAGCTTGTGCAATTTTCCCGTCCAGTTTTCGATCCCATTGAACATAACTTCCTAAACCAACAGGTACTCCACCGACGAGAACTTCAACAACACCGCCGATTGTATCGCCATTTTTCTTTGTTTCATCAATGAGTGTCTTTATTTTTTCTTCCACCGATGAATCGACTACTCGAACCTCAGAGCTTTCTGATTTTTCTTTTATTTCTTGTACAGTCATGTTTTCCGGGATAGAGGCCTTGATTCCTCCTAATAGAACCACATGACCGGCAACTTCAATGGACAGTTCACTTAGCAGCTTTTTGGCCACAGCACCAATTGCAACTCTCATTGTTGTCTCTCTAGCTGAAGAACGCTCCAACACATTTCTCAAGTCTTCATGCTTGTATTTTATTCCACCAACCAAATCGGCATGTCCCGGCCGGGGTTTGTTGACCCGACGAATATTTTTTTCTTTTTCCGGCACCTCGGCAGCCGACATGACTGACTGCCAGTTTTTCCAGTCTTTATTTTCCACAACCAGAGTCACCGGCGACCCTAATGTTTTCCCATGACGAATGCCTGAAGTAATCCGGACAGCATCCTTTTCAATTTTCATTCTTCCCCCTCGTCCGTAGCCTGTCTGACGGCGGGCAAGTTCCAAATTAATATCTTCAGCGGTAAGCGGCAAACCAGCCGGCAAACCCTCAATAATTGCTGTTAGTTCTGGTCCATGTGATTCTCCAGCTGTAATAAAACGCATAAGGCTCAACTCCTTCGTATATACTCTTTCATTTCTTCAATGCTTATTGGAACAATTTTTGCCTGCCCAATAGCTGCCAGTAAGATAATCTTGATTGAGCTTCCTCTGGTCTTTTTGTCATGTGTCAAGGCTTGATAGAGACGGTCTTCATCCCAGTCATCATAAGCAACCGGCAGACCGAATTTTTTCAGCATATTGATTAGCTGTATTGTCGTACCATGGGGTGTTTCACCTTTTTCTTCTGCAATCTGATTTATTTGAACCATTCCAATTGCTACAGCCTCACCATGGCTGACTACGCCATAACCTGCTGTGTTCTCAATCGCATGCCCAATCGTATGTCCAAAATTAAGAATCAGCCGAATCCCATTATCCAGTTCATCTTCTTCAACAACTTTCCTCTTCACCTCAAGACAGGAAATAATAATTTCCGGTGCCTGCTTTAGCAGTTCCTGTTCATCCTCTAGCTGCTCCAGCTGCTGCCACAATTTCTTATCTGCAATGGCTGCTGATTTAACAATTTCAGCGATTCCTTCCCGCAGTCTTCTCGGCTCCAAAGTCTCTAAAGTCAACGGATCGATCAGCACACCATCTGGCTGCCAGAATGCACCAACAAGATTTTTGGCATTTTTTGTATTTACACCTGTTTTTCCGCCGATGCTGCTGTCTACCTGAGCAAGCAAGGTTGTTGGGACTTGTAAAAAGTGAATCCCCCTCATATAAGTTGCTGCCACAAATCCTGCTAAATCACCAATAACACCGCCGCCCAGTGCTAATATCCCATCACTACGGGTAAACTGATTTTGTGCGAGATGTTCAAAAATATTCTCTGCATTGGCTAGAGATTTACTTGTTTCACCTGCCGGAACTACGAACTTGCTTACTTCGAATCCCTGCTCCAAAAGCTGCTTTATTACGGATTCACTGTACAGCTTATCCACCGTTGAATCAGTGATAACAGCTACTTTTTGCAGTTTCCACAGTTGGCTAGCCCATTTTCCCACTTGGGAAAGACTTCCTTTTTCAATAATAATCTGATATTCATGGTCTGGTAAACGAACTGTCAGCATTTATTCAACCTCTTTTCTTAAAAAGATACTATCCATATTTGGCTGAATCGACTCTATCTGCCCAGTGGGCTTATAACCCAGGCTGAGGTAGAAATGTACCGGCTTCTCTTCCTGTTTTATCGTATCAAGCAGCCAAACCTTGACCGATGTTAGCTCCTGTTCAATTAGAAACATGCTTTGCTGACCAATTCCCTGATTTTGAAATTCTGGTAAAATCCCTATGGGTCCGATTTTGACCTTCTTGCCTTGGCGAACTATCCGCATGCTTCCGATAATCCTATTATCTAAGAGAATAAAATACAACTTATTGGATGGATCACAGGCTATTTCCTGTAGTCGTTCCATTGTTACATTAGCAGGATTTGTCTCTTGATCTCCATATTTGCTCAGCAATTCCTGAAAAGCGCTATTGAATAGCTGCTGAACACTTTCCAACTCATCATAGTGGACACTTCTTAAAGATACCCCATGTCATTTACCTTCTAATGCCTTGATTTCTTTCATTGCTTTTTCCATTACTTGAACTTCCCGCATCATTTTCAGGTATGTTTTTTCATTTAATGATTGGGGTCCGTCTGACCAAGCATTCGCAGGGTCCGGATGGATTTCCACAATCATGCCGTCTGCGCCTGCAGCAACTCCAGCACGAGCCATTGGAGGAACTAAATCCCAGATTCCTGTTCCGTGACTCGGGTCAACAATGATTGGAAAATGGCTCAGCTTTTTAATCAGCGGAACTGCACTTAAATCAAAGGTATTCCGTGTAGCTGTTTCGTAGGTCCGAATTCCCCGTTCAATAAAGATAACGTTGTTGTTGTTTTGAACAGCAATGTATTCGGCTGCATTAAGCCATTCATCAATCGTTCCGGAAATTCCCCGCTTCAACCCAATTGGTTTTCCTGTTTTACCAACTGAGGCCAGCAATTTAAAGTTCTGCATGTTTCTAGCACCAATTTGAAGAATATCGCTGTATTCTGCCACCATATCGATGTGTCCTTCATCCATAACTTCAGTGATAACCTTCATGCCGAATTCATCAGCAGCCTGACGAATAAACTTCAACCCTTCTTCTTCCAACCCTTGGAAGGCGTATGGAGAAGTACGCGGCTTAAATGCTCCTCCTCGAAGAATCGTTGCGCCCCCTTCTTTTGCTATACGAGCACATTCTCTGATTTGATCAAGGCCTTCAATAGAACAAGGACCTGCCATTGTAACAAAATTACCGTCTCCAATTTTAACACCATCAACATCAACGACTGTATCTTGCGGATGAAATTCTCTTGATGTTAATTTGTAGGTATTTGAAATACGAACTGTATTTTCTACCCCTTCGTAGCTATTGAAAGCAACATCCTGCATTTTTCTTGTATCCCCCAGCAGGCCAATCACAACATGATCCTTCCCCTGGTTTATTTGTACATCCAAGCCTTCTTTTTTCACTCGTTTAATCACTGAATCCACTTGTTCCTTCGTTGCGCTTGCTTTCATAATAACGATCATAATAATTTCCCCCTGAGTAGTTTATTCTTAACTATTTTCTATAATTGGTTTTACTTTGTTAATTGGCATTTCTTTACCTGTCCAGAGCTCAAAAGCTGCAGCTCCTTGATATAGCAGCATACCTAAGCCGTTTGCTGTTTTGGCGCCTCGAGCTTTTGCTTCTCTTAAAAAGCGGGTTTCTCTTGGTGTATAAATAACATCAAAAACTGCTAAATCCGGACGAATGATAGAGAAATCCTGAATGGGTGTTGCCTCTACATCCGGTTTCATGCCAACTCCGGTTGCATTCACCAGGAGTTGGCTGTTCTTTACATCCTCTGACAAAAGTGCTTCGTCTGCCAAGTCATGTAAGGTGATGCTGCATTGGGTGTTGGCTGCGACGTAAGCCAGCTTTTCCTTTACCCGTTCATAAAACTCATCTTTGCGGTTATAGACTGCAATTTCTTTTACACCATCTAACGCCGCCTGAACGATAATCGCAGTTGCTGCGCCACCTGCACCAATAATGGTCATTTTCCCATTGATAATTTCCACGCCCTGATCCTTTAGGCTTCGCATAAAACCCGTACCGTCCGTAATATGACCAGTCAAATGACCATTCTGATTAACGATTGTATTGATTGCTCCTACTAATTTTGCTGCTTCGCTTAAATCATCCATTAGCGGAACAGCCGCCATTTTGTTTGGCATGGATAAATTGGCTCCCAGCATTTCCAGATTACGGATAGACTCAATTGCCTGCGGCAGTCGATCTGTTCCCAGTTCAAATGCCAGATACACTGCGTCAATCCCGAGTTCTTCAAACGCAGCATTTTGGATCATTGGAGACACACTGTGGCGAATTGGCTCTGCAAACAATCCAACCAACCGAGTGTGACCTGTAATCTTCTTTTCCATTCTTCAACCTCCATCATTTTGTAAAATAAAAACAAGGTATTCGCAGTAAATTAAAACAATCTACAGCGAATACCTTGAAAAAAGATAAAATAAAAAGCCACTATAGATTTTCATCTATGCGGCTTGAAAGTCATGTTGAAATCCCTTAGCCATCATAGATACAAACTTGCGTTATGCACTGTTTGCACCCATGAATCTCATGAATACAAACTCATCTAAAATAGCTAAAGTAATACTTATTCAGTTGTGAATGTTTCTGATTTGTCTTGTTCATGTCAATCACTCCACTACTGTTTTTAAGATTGACATAAGTATATACGTCTCAAAAAAGCTTGTCAACACTTTTATCAGAAAATAGTAAAAATAATTTCAGAAAATTAAAGAAAATAACAGTATCTATTGATAACTGACCATCGTTTTTTGTAAGTTATTTGTCGTTCTCAAGCTCCCCTTCTCTCGATTGTTCCTCACTAGCTGGTTGATTCAGTTGTTCAGAATCGACTTGCTTGAAAACAGCTCTAAAAATAACAGCCAGAGTTAATACTAGCAGCAATAGAAAAACCAGTATCGCCAGCATATTTCCTAACTGATAGTCTGAAATCACTTGTTTTAGTCCGCCTAAGTTTGAGATATCCCCAAGTATTTCTTTCAGTGCTGCTCTAGACAAAAACATAGCGGCAAGACCTGCCGCTGCCATAACATAGAATGCCTCAGCAACAAAGGTCAAACTAATGACTGACGTCTGCTCGCCAAGCATCCTCTCGATGTAGAATGCCTCTTCTTCAATAAGTGCAATTTGTCTATAAAGATTCTTTGTATAGAAAAGCCCTGCCAGAAAAAAAGCACTGGATAAAATAATCGTCCCGATTCTAAAGCTTTTCAACAGCATCAGCAAAGGCTGAGCTGCTTGAGCGGTGTAAATATCCTGACTTTTTTCTATAAGCTCTGTTTCCCAATGAATCCAAAAGGTGAAGAAGTTGCTCCAATAGATAGAAAAAAATAAGAGAAAATATAACATCCCAACTAAACAGAAAGAGAAAAAATAACCTTTTCTTCTCATCAGTGCGTTTAAGCTTCTAATTAACAGATATCCGGCTTTTTGTAGATGTTTAGTAAACGTCATAAGATCCCTCCATAACTACTAAGTATACGGTTTGCTTGTAACAGTTAAATGTAAAAAACATAACGATATGCTGACAGATTATTACGATAGTGTTGTCCCTTTGAATGAAAAAGCTTGAAAACCCTCCGCACTTGTCAAATTGACGAATGCAGAGGGTTTTCAGATGAATGTATCCAGCTCCGTGATAATCGATTTAAAGCCGCAAGCATAGCTGTTAGGTACTTGAGGGAGTGCCCTCATACTATTAGAAAAGCTTGAAACAAAATCAGAACTCCTCTGATTTTGTTTCAAGCTTTGTGATTTCATTCAGTTTTTGTTCAACCAAGGTAGAACTGAATATTTAGTTTAAAATTCTGAAGCGTATACATCATCAACTGTTTGTGTAGGATCGATAACAATGTATAAGCTGTTTGTTTTTTCACTGACTTTTGTTGACTGATACTGATTATCCAAACCTTCGCCAGATTTGTCCTTATAAGGGAAGTACACTAAATCTGGTGTACCGCTTTTGTATAGTATTTCCATTCGTTCAATATCTTCATATTTCAATGCACGGGCAAACATGCCTGATTCCAGACCGCCCATATTGATATCATGTGTTTGTACATGATCTCCCTCTTGAAAAATTTCAATTTTAAAGCCGGCACATGGATGAATCTCTACAAATTCACTACCGTTAATGCGTCCAAAGCTTGTTGTAATTTGTTTAATCCACAAATCACCGATATAACGGCGTCCGATTGTCCAAGTTTCGCCATTTCTGAAATAAAATTTTAACCCAGTCATTTCTCTTGCCATAATATTTTCTCCTTATAATAAATTCTTAACACCATATTTAGTTTAGCATATTTATGCAAAAGTGACTAAACATCTGCTTATCCAAGTCTACTCAAAAATAATTCTGTTAAAACAACCGCACGCTCATGCCTGCCTTTACCTACAAGCACGCCATTATCATACACTTCAAAGGAGTAGCCCCTTCTTCTTTTTTCCTGAAAATCACAAATCACTTCAACAGATAGCTCGGCTCCAATTTTTGAAGCCTTCAGATGATCGATTTCTATTCTAGTGCCTACACTCGTTTCTTCATCTGTCAGCTCGATTTTTAAATAGTCTTTTGCCGTATTCTCTACCATAGCTACCATAACGGGCGTTGCCAATACATCTAAATCACCAGAACCCGCTTTTTTTGCAGTATCTTGTTCACTAACAATAAATTTCTTAGCGTACTTGCTCACTATTTTCCCTCCTTGTTCAGCTGATTTTTGGCATACACTAGCAAAGCTTCTTGCTCATTGACTAGTTCACCAGTTACGACCTTTTTCTCTAATTCATCAATCAGTTGGCCCAGCCATTTTCCTGGCTTCTGATTTATAACCGTCAATAAATCATTTCCAGTAACCGCTAGTTCTTTCCGGCTCTTAATCGGCAGTTGTTCATACTTATTTGCTGTTTCTTTTAGCTTAACCTCTTGATTATAATAAAACAACAGTTCTTCAACAGATAATACCAGGTCCAAGCCCAATCGAAATAAGTCTGTTGCCAGCCATTCTCCCTGAAGCCGCTGTGTCAGACCATAGGAAAGCTCTGTTACGTCATGAATCATTTGATTGGACAGCTTCCACTCTTTCAAGAAGGGACGAATCTCTTCTGGCTGAATGACTAGCTCTTTCACGAGAAGAGTCCAAGCTTGCCGTTCTTCCTCAATTTGGCGATTCGGCAATTCTGAAAAGCAAAATAATTCCCGTCCTTTTCCTTCCAATCCAGGGCAGCTTTGATAGCAGCCTGTTTCAATGAATGGGGACAAACCTTTTAGCCGATCCTTTCCAAGAAGCAGTTTTGAAAATTCAACTGCAATCCGTTCAACTGATATTTTTGAAAGCAGCGAATGATAGGTGTAAATCGCATTCAAGGTTTCCTGTTCAATAGCAAAATCAAGCTGACTGGCGAAACGCACGGCTCGCATCATTCGCAACGCGTCTTCATGAAAACGCTCCTTTGCATTTCCCACGGCTCGAATCATACCGTCTGCCAAGTCCGTCAAACCATTAAATAAGTCGATAATTTGACCATTTTTTTCCATAGCTAGCGCATTGATTGTGAAATCTCGACGCTTTAAATCTTCTTCTAAGGATCGGACAAAAGTCACACTATCGGGTCTACGATAATCCTGATAGGTGGATTCTGTTCGAAAGGTAGTGATTTCGTAGCTCTCTTCACCATGTAGAACAAGCACTGTCCCATGTTCAATGCCCACATCAACCGTCCGCTTAAATATTTGCTTTATTTCCTCTGGATAGGCACTAGTAGCAATATCTACATCATGACTGGTTTTTCCTAAAAGGGTGTCGCGGACACTCCCTCCGACAAAATAAGCTTCAAAATCATTCTGTTGAATTTCATCAATTACACTGGCAGCTTTGATGAATTCTTCCGGCAGCTCCTCTAATTTCATAGCAGATTTTCCAATCCGTACACTAACTCTTTAAGCCCTACAACTTTTTGACAGCCCAACGCTACACCAGTCATAAATGAGCTGCGGTCATACGAGTCGTGGCGAATCAGCAACCCTTCTCCAGTTCCGCCAAATTGAACCTGCTGATGAGCAATCAGTCCCGGAAGACGAACGCTGTGAATCTTCATTCCTTCAAAATCAGCACCTCTAGCTCCTGGGATCAGTTCTTGCTCTTCAGGATGTCCCTGCTGTTTTGTCTTGCGGGTTTCAGCCATCATTTCAGCTGTTTTGATGGCTGTGCCGCTTGGCGCATCCAGTTTGTTGTCATGATGAAGCTCAATAATCTCCACATCAGGAAAATAGGCGGCAGCTTTTTGGGCAAACTGCATCATCAAAACAGCTCCGACCGCAAAATTAGGCGCAATCAAGCCGCCAGTTTTCTTTGCAACAGAAAGAAGCTTCAGTTCATTGATTTGTTCCTCAGTGAATCCTGTTGTACCAACAACGGGAGCAATTTGATTGTCTAAAGCAAAATACGTATTCTCATAAGCAACTGTTGGTATAGTAAAATCAATCCAAACATCTGGTTTGGTTTGAAGAACGTCTTCTTTCGTTTTGAAAACTGGTACATCTGTTCCGTTATATTCCGGCAGTTCATTTATGTTTTTTTCCTCAGAAAAAGGATCTACTACGCTGACTAACGCAAGTTCAGGATGGTCAAGAACCATTTTTACGGCAGTACTACCCATTTTTCCTTTAAATCCGGCGATTGTTACTTTAATCATGTGTTTTTCCATCCTTTCTTTCAAAGCGGTATTTATCTCTTTGGTTAAACTTTTCCATATTTCTATTAAACACTTCTGTTAAGTCAATATCAAGAGAATTAGCCATAATCATTGTGACAAAGAGAACATCTCCCAGCTCTTCTTCTACTGTTTTTGGCTGTTCATCTATCTTTTTGGGCTTTTCTCCGTAATAATGATTGATTTCACGTGCCAGCTCCCCAACTTCTTCTGTCAAACGGGCGAGTTGGCTCAATGGAGAAAAATAGCCTGTCTTAAACTGCTGGATATAGTTATCCACTTCCTGCTGCATTTGTTCCAGCGTTTTTTCATTTTTCATCATATCGTCTCCAACCTTCTTTCTTTCTCATCTTATCAAAAACTCCTGATATTGAAAAGATTCTTCTTGTCGTTTTTGTTTTAGAATGATAAAGTGATGAAGGAAAAGGATGTGAGTAAATGGAAGAAAAAAATTTTTATTTAAAAGACATCGCAGTCATTCTACTTGGTACTGCTCTTTATGCGTTTGGTTTGGTTAATATTAATATTGCAAATAATCTTGCAGAAGGCGGCGTAACTGGGATTACCCTCATTCTACTTGCTTTATTCAAAATAGATCCTGCCTATTCTACTCTGATAATCAATATCCCTTTAATTCTAATAGGCGGTAAAATTCTTGGGAAACGTACCTTTTATTATACAATTATCGGAACACTATCCCTATCTGCTTTCTTATGGATCTGGCAAAGATTCCCAGTTGAAATTAATTTGGATCACGATCTCTTGATCGCCTCTCTTCTTGCCGGCTTAGCTGGTGGTGTCGGCAGCGGACTTATTTACCGCGTAGGTGGAACGACCGGCGGCAGCGATGTAATTGCCCGTATTCTTGAAAAGAAAAACGGGGTTAGCATGGGACGCTCTCTGTTGCTCTTTGATGTCTTAGTTTTAACGCTTTCCTTGTCCTATTTGGATGTTAAACGCATGATGTATACGTTAATTGTTTCATTTGTGTTCAGTAAAATTGTTGACTCAGTCTTGGATGGTGCTTATTCTGCAAAAGGCATGCTGGTGATTTCCAATCATTCAGAAGATATTGGCGAAGTAGTCATGATGCTTTTAGAAAGAGGCGTTACTTATTTATCTGGCGAGGGCGGCTATTCTCAGATAGATAAAAAGATTTTATATGTAGTCGTTAGTCCCAGTGAAATTATTGAGGTAAAACGTATAGTCCATGAATTGGACCCGAAAGCCTTCATCTCCGTCATTAATGTGCATGAAGCAATCGGCGAAGGCTTTACTTATGCGAAACCAACAAAAAAACTCTTTAAAAAGAAAGTAACAAACTAGCAAGTAAATCAATAATAAAGCATCCCCTGACAAGCTGTTTATCCGTTTGTCAGGGGATGCTTTTTATTTTTGCGCTTTCGGTCCATTTAGCTGTGTTCTCATGCGATTAAACTCATCAGATAATTCTAAAAACGCCTCATAGTTGCCATCTTCCAGAGCCTGATCAATTTGAGTGCGCAGCAGTTCTAAACGTGCCTGCTGCTCTTCCCGTTCAAAATAATGATCAATTTTCTGTACAGTCTCTTCACTAATATTCTCTTTCCATGGAGAAAATGGATTGTCCTCTAAAATAGAAAGATAATCTGAATTTTGAAAGGCGCTGTCAAAGACGCATTCTAAATAAAGAGGATTTTTCCAGTTCATACGAATTTCGTGGAAAATCTGATCTGTATCTGTAAACGACTTGCCCTTTAAAAATAGTGTGATGGGCTCCTGTTCCATTTCTGCTGCAGTAATTCGAATTCCTCGATCTGCTTTATGTGCATACTCTACAAAGGTAACATTATTTAAAATCGTTTCATGGTTCACCAGATAATTTAATATCCAGATAATCTCTCTTTTACTAAAAGAAACATTGTTAATCAGCCAAACGAGAAAACTCTTTTTTTCAGCTACGTTGATATTCATTAATAAACCACCTAGCTTTCCTCTAAATCGTCAAGCAGAGAAGCCACCTCATTATCTCCAGGCTCATGAGCCAAATAATGCTGGAGCAGCTCTTTGGCCTGCGTCAATTGTCCTTCTTCTCTTAAAAAAATACCGTATTCTTTTAAAAACTCAGGTTCATGTGCCAGGTCCTGATAGGCCTGTTGATAATGGACATTTGCCTGACTAAACTCTTCTAGTTCATTATACGCATTAGCAAGGTTCCATTCTGCATAGGGATGTCCCTTTTCGTCCATTTGCTCTAATACAGCGATGACTTCTTCAAAACGCTCTTCTGTGCGGTAGAGGTTGCTCAGCGTCAACAATGATTCATCTGTTTTCTCGCCTAGCTCGATTGCTGCTTTCAACAATCGTTCTGCTTCCGCTACATCATGAAGCCGATAAGCATTTTCAGAGGCAAGCTGATAAAGCTCCACTTGAAAAGGATTTTCTTTTATTCCCTCTGCTAGAACTTCTTGAGCTTCCTCAAGTAATTCCTCTTCCTGTAAAGCTTCTCCCAGATATAGATAGACTGATGAATAATTTGGATTCAAAGCCCGCAGCTGCTGGAATAAAATGATTGCTTTTTGATTTTCATGCATTTGGACATAAGTAAAGCCTAATTGAAACAATCGGTCATCAGACTGTCCTTCTTTTAAGCTGTTTTCCAAAAATGGTACTGCTTCTTCAAACTGTCCCAGCATGCTGTAGCTCGTTCCTAAGCGTTCATTGATTGAGACACCGGAAATATCTACTTCTCCTGCAGCAGACAACTCCGTATACTCTTCAATTGCTTCAGCAAACTGGCCTGTTACAAAATACAGTTCACCCAAAGCAAAACGAATCAGCAGTTCATCAGGAAGCAGCTGTTGAGCCTCCTTCAACTTTGCCTCACTTACCTCTGGGATTCCCATTACTTGATACATATCTGCTTGTACCAGCAAGCTTTGCGGATAATTGGGACTTTCAGTACTTATTTTGCCTAAAAGCTCCAGCGCTCCATCAAAATCATCATTTTCAATCGCAATTTCGGCTAGCGGTAAATTTAAACCATCTGCATCCGGATGTTTTTCCAATAACTGTTCAAATATCTGCTTCGCTTCTTCTAAAAATCCTAACGAAAGAAGTTCTTCGCCGAGCTCGCTAAGTGTATCTTCATCATCTTTTCTCAATGCTTCTTCAAACATCAGCTGCGCCTCTGCCAGCTCTTCTCCATGAAGCGCCTGAAGCATTTTTTCACTATATGACATTTCTTCACAATCCTTTTTTTATATTTTCAACGATACGCTTATACTCTTCCAGTGCTTCAAGTAGCTCTTCTGGTTCAACACGTTCTCTCACACCGGCTTTGCCGATATCGGTTAGAATCATAATCTCTCCCAGCTCATCCATACAATTCAAGATTTCCTGAACATAGTCACTGATGAATATCTGTTCTGGGAACTCAAGCGGATAGCCTAAGCGAGTCAACCAAATCAGAAAATTTTTATAATGAAATGAAAATTCTTTTTTTTGCTGGGATAATAATAGCTGTAACAATGTCCCTAATAATGATTTCATGTAGCCAGATAGCAAATGTCCGCCATCTACCGTATAAAATGCTCGTTCAAACAGCAGCCCAAAGCTCTGCAGCTCTGTTCCTTTGTCTCTATTGAATTGGAGCAACGCCTCCAGTAACCCAGTAAACGATTGCTGTTTCAACCGCTGCTGATCACTAAAATTCTTATACAGCTCTCTTAGAAATTCATGGCTGCACACTAAACCGCAACGAATAAAAATCATGAAATCAACGAGTTGGCTATCTCCTTCCCGCCGAATCATTGTCTGATCATAAATTATCTGTTTTGCCAAGGCGGGTACTGACAACATTTCTTTGTGTCCCATAACTACTGTCCCATTTCCAGACAAAGAAGCACTCAGCGATTGAATTGACAAAGGTAAATGCCATATCTCTGTACTAAGCAGAGTCGTCTGGGCAGCGAAGCCGGAAAGCTCCATGACCCCTTCATTTCCCAAACCAATCAACAAGTATTCCTTTGATGCGGAAAAAGGCTTCAGAAAGGTCAATAAGGCTTCAAGTTCAGTGAAGTTATTACAGTGTACATCATTTTTACAAATGTACCAATCCAAATCCTCTGGATTGTTGAATAGCTTAATCAGCTTATCTGAAAACAAATCATAATATTTTTGATTTGTCATCAACAAGATATGCTTATTAGCAAAAGATTTATTTTTCACCAGTGAAGCAGTCGTCTCCCCATAAATAACAAGACTTTCCTGTTTGTTTTTCTGATAGACAAGTTCCATAGGACACCTCCTTGCTTCATTTTACCATGTTTTTATAACTGAATATAACGATAAGGTTTTTACGAGTTGCAGAGAACTGTTTCTTTAGATTTTACCATAAAAGTAAGATGCTATGTTCTTATGACTGCTCTTTACCAGCAACTACTATGGGATTTTAACAGCTTTTAGCTGTAAGCAGCAAAAAAGGGGCTGTGACATTAGTATGCCTCAGTCCCTTAAACCCGAATAAACGGTGTTTCAGAAGTAACTTCTTCGACAATAAGGCGGAAATTAGCAAAAATTTGTAGAACAATTTTCGGAATTTCCGCCTTATTGCTTGAAGCTGAACACTTCTGTCACAACCTCTTTGCTTTTATCTATCATTTTCTTTAATGTAATTAAGGATTAATTATTTGGTGTAATCTCAATCAGATACTTACCGCTGGTATATAAATCGCTGCTTGAGTTCAAAAAGTATTTTTGTCCTGCAATAAGCTCAACTTCAATTTTTTCTTCAATATAACCACTTGAATTATCATAGCCCCAAATAAGCTGGTCTCCAAGAATTTCACCTTCTATATTCGCTACGTAAATATTGCATACTTTGATATTTCTATCTCTTGATTCAAAACTAATTGTATAAGCTCCTGTTCTTGTTGCAGTGAAGCTGAAGTCATCCATCTCATGGCCATAATAAAACTCGCCGGCAATACTGCTGTTATCGGTAATTTCAAATTCATTACCATCTCTTGCTCGACCGTAGTCGTCAACACTAACTATCTTGCGCATATATTTTCCATTCGTTGTTGCTGTCACAAATGTTTTTCCGTATTTTTTAGCTATTGCTCGATTTCCATCTATTGAAATAACGTCAGGGTTTTCACTTGTCCAGTTGCCTTCTTCAATATAAGTTGATTGACCAATTTCAAGAACCATCTCATAATAACTAGCAGAATAGTATGAATTTTCTTTTAAAGAAATATCAAATGAATAGCGTCCGCTAGAATATAAATCACTAGAAAGATTTAATGTGTAGTTCATTCCTGCAAGTAAATCAACTTCAATATAGCCTTCATTTGTTGTATAGTCATCTTCAAAAGGAACAATTAGTGATAGTGATTCAGAGGTTTCGCCATCTTCACTATAAAGACTGGCATTGTAATTTTTCAAATTTTTGTCTCTTGTCGTAAAGAAAAGAACATAAGTACCTGTTTGTTGTGCTGTAAAGGTAAAGTCATCCTGATCATGTCCATGATAAAACTCACCTTCAACCATGCTGTTATCTGTAATATCAAAAGCTTCTCCATCACGACTGCGCCCATAGTCATCCACCTCGGCAATCGAACGGCTGTATTTACCATCCGTCACAGCATCAATAAATGTTTGGCCATATTTATGTGCAACAAAACGATTGTTATTAGTTAAACTTATCACTTCAGGATTTAAGCTTTCAAAGACTCCACTGCTATAACTTGGGAGGTTTTCAGTAAAAGTAATCTGACGGTTAATTGTTTCTGCAGATACCTGGCTTCCTCCCAACACCGTCATAGATAGTCCGATACCCAACATGAACATTTTTGTTTTTTTCATTTCCAATCTCCTTTTTACAAAATAATGAGTTTCTATTTTACTCATTATTCTACTTATTTTTTAGGCAAGAATAAATCTAATCATAATATTCTTATAATCAAATTGTTCTTCCTTAGTTATAGTATACATAAAGATAAAATAATATTAAAGTTTTTTTTATTCTTTTATCATAAATTTATTTTACTATTTTGATATATTTTTAGAAATAATATTTTTTTAATTTTCAGTTTCTTCTAATGGTAGCTATAAAAATTTTCCCAATTAATTTAGCATTCTGCTATTAATATCTTGGCATTGTTCCTGTATACTTAATATATAAATTCTACTAAACAAAAAAGGCGCTTTTTCATTTGTTCTATCTGCAGGTTCGAAGTCACCCATTGGATAAATAGAAAGTTTCCACTGTTCTATAGCAGCTATTCATCTCTGGGTATGTCTCTTATTCTGCTGAAGGCAGGCTGCCTATTTCATGGAATGTTTAATAGAATCTATTTAGAAATGAAACAGATTGCACTGCTCACACTTTATTTTAATCAGAGCTGTTGACTATCAAATTGTTCTTCTTCGAATTTTAGTCAATTGTTTATCTTCTGATGACAGATGAAACAACTATTGAAATATAGTAAGGAGGCTTGTACATGTCTATACTTTTTTCGCTATTGTATGCAGGATTGGGGCTAGCTGCATTATATGTTGTTATCCGCCTTGCTGTTCGGGATGGCATCAATGATACCAAGCAGTGACGCGTGATAAAAAATTGTTTAGATTACAGACAAGCCAATTGCAATACTGAATCGTTTTGCCAAAAAAAATAAAAATAATTATGATGATGGAAATGAGGAAAGAAAATGAAAAAAGGGGTTTATTTGTTAGGAATAGTTGTTCTATTTGTGCTTTCAGCATGTAGCTCAGGCGTTTCAGAAAAAGATTTGATGAAAAATGATTGGAAGGTTGCCGTAGGTGATGAAACACCTAGTATGGTTCTGGCTTTTACCGAAAAAACGATGACCTTCACTCCCTATATGGATGAAGATGAGGACTATGGTGAGTTCGGCGATGAATTAATCAGCTCGATTCAAATTACTATGGATTACAAACTTAGCGGCAATACACTTCACGTAACAAACGAGGATATGGCTATTGACAATAAAATAAAGCTAACCAAAAAAGGCGACGGTTATAAATTAGTTAATACTTCAAAAGACAGCAGCAAAGAGTTTGAAACATTAAATGATGCAGTTCTTACGCCTTATGACAAGAAATCTGATGATTCATCCTCAGAAAAAGCAGCTGATTCTTCTACCGAAGAGAGCACTAAAGAGAAGACAAAGCAAACGACAGAAACATCTGTATCTTCTGAAGCTGAAAATGCGCCAGCTGATTCTGTTGCAAAAGCTACAATTGAAGATGATACAGTAAAGCTGACAATTACAAAAGTTGATTTCTTCCAAAATATGCCCTCTTATACGAAGGACAAAGGTTTGGTTGTCGTCTACTACACCATTGAAAATACCGGAACAGAAAATTTTGAACCGTTAATGAAAGTTCTTGATTATCTTTACGTAACAGAAGAAGATGATGTATCTAAGGATTCTTTAGCCTTCGGCGGTCACCTGTTCTCGTACAAATTATTTGATAAATTGGATGCTAATAGCCGCTTAAATATCAAACCAGGAGCAAAAATTGATGGTGTTGTTGATTTCGCCATCACTGGTGATGATAAAGACATTACTGTGAGCGTAGGCGATGAGCTTTTGTTCAGCGTAAGCGGAGAAAACAGCATTGCTTCTGAGACCTTTACTGCAGCAGATGTTGCGAAAGCCTTTAAGAAAAATGCGAACACTAAACCAAAATAAAACTTAATTAATAAAAAAACCATAGAACCGGATTGAATTGCCTCTACAGCTTTTGCAGGTAATAGACTTTATTATCCGTTCTATGGTTTTTTAGCGTTAACAGCTTTAGCATATTTTTAAACAAATTTTTATTCTCAGCTCTATGATCTTATTTAGTTTTTTGTTCTATCAACACGATTTGATTTATAACTTGTTATGTTTTCTTTGGAAAAAAGACAAAAATTCCTTTTAGATATACATGTATAAAGAAAAAAACCCTTGAAAAAAATCAAGGGTTCCTCAGATCGCTCTATTTAACAGCATCTTTCAACGCTTTACCTGGTTTGAACGCAGGCACTTTGCTTGCAGCGATTTGGATCTCTTTACCAGTTTGTGGGTTGCGTCCTTTACGTGCAGCACGTTCGCGGACTTCAAAATTACCAAAACCGATTAATTGAACTTTTTCACCTTTAGCAAGTGTTTCTTGAATTGTTGAAAATACAGCATCTACTGCTGCAGTTGCGTCTTTTTTAGTTAAACCAGTTGAAGATGCAACGCTTTCGATTAATTCTGCTTTGTTTGCCATGGATTATTTCACCTCCTCCATAAGGATAGGATGTCTAAAATAGACACCAAATGTATTCCGCTTTTGAGTGGTCCAAAAACAAAATATAAATATTGAACGAATCAATATTCTGTTAACACGATATCATAGGAAGCTAGTAATAGCAAGGTTTTTGACGTTTTTTAGTGAGTTTTTTTCAAAAATATGTGTTTTCTCTAAATATGTTTGTACAATTTCAAAAAGTATGGTAGAATGCACTATTTTCTTCTTCTAGGAATAACTCGAATCGGTGTTCCTTCAAACGTAAAGGCTTGTCTGATCTGATTTTCCAAAAAACGGGCATAAGAGAAATGCATCAGCTCTTCCTCATTTACAAAAATGACAAAGGTCGGCGGTTTTACAGCTACTTGCGTCGCGTAAAAGATTTTCAAACGTTTCCCTTTATCAGTTGGTGTTGGATTAATAGCCACAGCATCCATAATAACATCGTTTAATACAGCAGACGGAATTCTAAGACTCTGATTCATGCTGACACTTTCGATCAGCTCAGGCAGCTTATTAAGACGTTGTTTGGTTACAGCTGAAACAAAGATAATCGGCGCATAATCAAGATATTGAAACTCATCTCTGATTTCTTCTTCAAATTCACGCATTGTATTGGTTTCTTTTTTGACTGTATCCCACTTATTCACAACGATTACGATTCCTCGCCCAGCTTCATGAGCAAATCCGGCAACCTTTTTGTCCTGCTCTCGAATTCCTTCTTCGGCGTTTAGAACCATTAAAACAATATCGGAGCGTTCGATCGCACGCATCGCACGCATGACACTGTATTTTTCAGTGGTTTCATATACCTTGCCCCGCTTACGCATACCAGCTGTATCAATCATCAAGAAGCGCTGGCCATTTTCGGATTCGAAATAAGTATCAATCGCATCCCTGGTTGTTCCTTCAATTTCGGAAACAATGACCCGTTCTTCTCCTAAAATCGCATTGATTAAAGAGGATTTCCCTACATTTGGACGACCAATCAGACTGAACTTAATCAGCCCTTCTTCTTCTTCCTCAGGCTCAGTTGAAAAGTGCTTAACTGCTTCATCAAGTACATCGCCAATGCCCAGACCATGACTTCCTGATACCGGAAAGGGTTCTCCCAGTCCAAGAGAATAAAATTCATAGATTTCTGCCCGCATTTCAGGATTATCTACTTTATTAACTGCTAAAATAACTGGTTTCTTACTTCGGTAAAGAATTTTCGCAACCATTTCATCTGCATCGGTTACTCCTTCACGTCCGCTTGCTACTAAAATAATTACATCCGCTTCATCAATCGCAATCTCAGCCTGATGCTTGATTTGATCCATAAAGGGCTCGTCGCCTAAATCAATCCCTCCAGTATCAATGATGCTAAACTCACGTCCCAGCCATTCACCTTTTGCGTAAATTCGATCTCTGGTAACTCCCGGCGTATCTTCAACAATTGAAATACGTTCCCCGGCTATACGATTAAAAATTGTCGATTTTCCTACATTTGGACGACCGACAATTGCTAGTGTTGGATTTGCCATATAAAACTACCTCCTTGACAGTTTTCAATCCTGTCTAGTTTACCTTATAATTCAGTGATTATGCAAGGGAAATTCAAGAAATCCCTCATACTCATTCAAATTCAAGCACCATCTGCTTATCAGGAAGCTGACTCTCTTTGAATCCCAGTCTTTGATAAACAGGAAAGCCGGATTCTGTCGCCAGTAATTCAATTTTATCCAGACCACTTTCTCGTCCCTCAGTGATTAGAGCTGCTACCAGCTGTTGAGCAATTCCCTGCCTGCGGAAGGCTTTATCTGTGTAGACATTTAAAAGAGTTCCAATCTTTCCATTAGGACGTGCTGGATGAGGAAGTCGCTCGGCAATTTCCAAAAAGGCCGTTGCGATGACTCTTTCCCGGCTTTCTGCTTGCCAAATAATTAAATCATTATCCAAATGCTGGTCAAGATAGGCAATTGTTTTTTGCTCTAGCATTATTTTTTTATCTTTATCCAAAACATTTTCTTCCTCAAAAAAACAAACTCTTAGTTTAGCCAGTTCTGCTATATCTTCTCGTATACTCCTGCGAATCCTTATCATTTATTCCCCTCTTCCAAGATAGCCATAAAGTAGTTTCTAAGCTTCTCTTCATACAACACCTTCATCTGTTCGTAAACGGAAAAGACTTCTTCCTGTGGTAAAGCTGGGACTAATGTGATTGACGGCAGGGTCTCATCAACTTGCTGAAATAATTTTGATGGATAAATAAGTAAATCAATCGCTTGGCACTCTGCTGCCTGATAGGGAACTAGCTCTACAAAACTCAAATCAGTTAGTAAACTGGTTACACGATTAATATAAACATAGTTATCTACTGACAAAATTGAGACATTCAGCTTGATACTTTTTTGATGCTCTCTCAATGTTGGTAAAATCAGTTGGGTCAAGATAAGAGTCATGTCTTTAATGCAATTTTTAATCCATGACCCTCTCTCGGATAGCAGTGTTAAAAATTCGTTGATTCTTTGGTAAATAATTGGAAAAATTACTTGGTCATTTTGGAAAGCTTCATGCTGAAAAAAACTAAAAAAAGGAATCGGTTGTTTAAAAATCAGATAGTTGAAAAAAATATTAGAAAGATTCGCTTCAAGCAGCACCACACGCTTAGGATTAGGATAGTTTTTTAGCAAAGGATGAAGAATTTTCTGATTGAAATACGTAAAAAAAGCAAAAATATCTTCCGAGCGCTGCTCCAATTCTCCTCGGGGAACATCAAACAGCGGATCATTCTCAAACGAATAGGTCGGTCCATAAAATGCTAGAAAGGCTAAAAATCTGGCTTCAGTATCGGCCATTTCGGCAGAGGTCCCTAAAATTTCCTGGAGCAGCTGATAACAGCCAGTGTAATTTTCTGCAATCAATGCATCATAACCTTTATCGTCTTTTAAAAAGTGCCCTCGATTAAATCGAATATAGAGAATTTTACCATGAAGCTGTCTCAATCTCTGGTTGTAGCCAAAAGAATAATTTGCTTTAGGCGGCAGCTTCAATATTGGATCAAAGGCATGCATCATTTTTTCAACCAAATGCGGCGGCATGATTAACTCTTCTCCAAACGAAGAATTCCAAATCAAAAAGGTAAAAAGAATTCGAATCAAACGTTCATCTCCTGAGATTTTTAGAGTAGAAATCGTCACATGCACCTTAAACCTGTTTAGATAAGTAATCAGCTTCTTGATATTCCTCCGTAAATAAGACTCACTCACCTGATACTTGGAACAAAACTGCTCACTTGTCCCTTCCTCAAGTAAAAGTGCCAATAAAAATTTATGCGTAATGCTTTCTTTCAAAACAAACGTCATATATTTTTCTAACTCCAGCATGTCTGAAGCTACAGTAACTTTTCCATTATAAAGAAGAGTCTTCCGTCCAGAAGATAAATGCTGCAGGTCTTTATCTATTTCATCTAAAACGGCACACAATCGATTATAGGAAAAAGAAAATTCATCCATCAGTCCATTTTTACTGTAGGAGTTTTCCGGGAGCGAAGCTAACAATCGATAGACGGCAACCTTTTCCTGCTCACTTTTATTAAGCATTAATTTCACAATCATTTTTTACCAACTTTCAAAAATATATTTCGTTAATTTGATTTGTTTTCATTTATATTTTATCAAAAGGTTAAGAAAAAGGCATTCTCTCTTAGTTTTTAAAAAAAGTGAATTTTTTCCCTTTATTTGATAATTTCTAAGTTATTCCTTATAATTTAAGCTATAAAAAGTTAATTAAGGAGGAAATCACTATGTATTCCATGAAAGATAACTCATTTTTACCTACAGGTCCACTTTCGCTAGGAATAGAATTGGTATATTACTCTCCTGATATTGAAAAAACCTTAGCATGGTTTGATGATATTCTCGGCTGGCTGACTCAAGTCGATCGAAGAGATGACAACAATCAAGCTGTTCATGGGATAGCGTATACTGTTCCGCTTCAATATTTTTCAAATAAATTTAGCAGCAACATCAAAATTCATATTTTTTCAGGCGAACCAGCAAAAGGTGTTATTTCATTTATTCCCACAACAAAATTAGAAAAGCTTGTTGCTTTTGCAAACCGAAAAAAAGACTGCGGATGTCACTGTGCTGTAAATCAATCAGAAGACGGTACCCTTTACACTCACCTTAAAACGATTGACGGTTCTGTCCTCACATTTTATCAGGAGAACGATTTGGGATAAAAAAATTGCAGTAAACCCTTTAGCGGCTTTACTGCAATTTTTATTTTTTGAATCTAAATTATTCTTCTGAGTCAGAATCTTGTGCTCTCAGTTGATCTCCGAGAATATCTCCCATAGTAAAGCCGGTATTTTCTTCCGGCAGCTCATAGCTTTCTACTTCTTTGGGTTCTTCCTGAGATTCAGGTTTAGCTTCCAAGGCTTTGATACTCAATGCAATACGATGTTCCGCTTCATTTACTTCTAAAACCTTCACCTTGATTTCATCACCCTCATGCAGGACTTCATGCGGTGTTGCAATATGCTTGTGAGAAATTTGGGAAATATGAACGAGTCCTTCTACTCCTGGGAATACTTCCACAAACGCTCCAAAGCTTGTCAGACGTTTGACAGTTCCATCAAGAACCGAACCAGCCGCAGCTTTTTCAGCGATGTCTGTCCAAGGTCCAGGCAATGTTTCTTTGATGGATAATGAAATTCGTTCTTCTTCAGGGTTGATTGAAAGAATTTTAACCTTTACATCCTCTCCTACGTTTAGGACATCTCCTGGTTTATCGACATGCTGATGCGCAATTTCAGAAACGTGAACTAGTCCGTCAATTCCGCCTAAATCAATGAATGCACCGAAGTCAGTCAATCGTGCAACTTTTCCTTCAACAACATCTCCATCATGCAGATCTGCCAAAATTTCCTTCTTACGTGCTTCTTTTTCCGTTTCAACAACAGCTTTATGAGATAAAATCAAACGATTTTCAGATGGTTCGATTTCAATAATCTTGAATGTCATTGTTTTGCCTTTGTATTCAGAAAAATCATCAACAAAATGATCTTCTACCATTGAAGCCGGAACAAATCCGCGAACACCGACATCAACAACCAAGCCGCCTTTCACAACATTTGTAACAGGTGCTTCAAGGATTTTGCCAGCCTGGAAGTCCTGTTCAATTTCTTCCCAGACTTTCTTAGCATCCAAACGACGCTTAGATAGCAGGTAACTGCCGTTCTCTTTGTCTTTTCCGATCGAAGTAATAACTACCAGATCAAGAACATCATGAACTTTCACTAACTCATTGATATCTTCTACCTGTGTAGTAGACAATTCTTTCGCTGGTACAACACCTTCAACTCCAGTTCCTTCGATTCCGACAATGACCTGCTTGTCTTCAACCGCAAGAACCTCCCCCCTAACAATGTCGCCCACGTTCACTTCCTGAACGCTGTTCATCGCGTCTTCCATTGTTTCGTTGCTGTTTTCTACTAGTTTCTCTTCTGTCATGACTACATATCCTCCTATACCAACAAAAATTCGTTAAAAAAGACTCGTTTCTTTAATATTAAGGGATTTCAGAGAAAAAATAAAGCGATTTCTCTTAAAAACTTATATTTTATTTAATCTATTCGTAATTTCTGATGAATTATCTCTTCAATCTGCTCAACAACCTGAGAAATCGCCATTCCAGTAGTATCTATCTTTACTGCATCCGCTGCCTGAACTAAAGGAGAAATCTTTCGAGTTGAGTCAATATAATCTCTACGTTCAATTTCTTTTTTTAATACTTCAAAATCAGTGGAAATGCCTTTTTC
Organism: Enterococcus sp. LJL128; assembly: GCF_056924295.1. Classification (NCBI taxonomy): domain Bacteria; kingdom Bacillati; phylum Bacillota; class Bacilli; order Lactobacillales; family Enterococcaceae; genus Enterococcus; species Enterococcus sp. LJL128. Next base: position 35,831 of record NZ_JBXPBP010000016.1, read on the forward strand.
AAGATTTTCTTTGTATCGTCTCTCTGCCCGCTCTTCAACGCTTGCTACTAGAAAAATTTTTACTTCCGCTTCTGGCAAAACGGTCGTGCCGATATCACGGCCGTCCATCACGATTCCTCCCTGCCGGCCAATCTCCTGCTGGAGCTTAACCATTTCAGCTCTCACTTCTTTATGAGCAGCGACAATCGAAACCGCATTCGTTACATCTGTCTGCCGAATAGCTTCAGTTACATTTTCCAAATTAATAAAAACCTGCTGACCTTTTCCGTCCTGTTCAAAAGAAATCTGATGCGTTTCAAGAAGCGCACACAGCTCCGTTTCGTTTGCTAGATCTAGATTCTTCTGTATCGCAAGATAAGTCAACGAACGATACATCGCTCCTGTATCACAGTAAATATAATTCATTTTCTTTGCTAATATCTTAGCAACCGTGCTCTTTCCTGATGATGCTGGTCCATCAATAGCAATACTAATCTTCTTCATTGTTCGCCCCGCTCTTTTCATTTTCATCTCTGACCGCTTTTATAAAAAAACGGCTGATTCTCAAAAAAACCGGGACACCATTACTCTGCCCCAGTCAATTATTTTCTTATTTAACGCGTAATGTATCTCCCGGATGAATAATTGAATCTGCACCCAATCCATTCAATTCCATAATTTGTTCAATCGTTACACCATATCTTTCAGCCACTTGCTTGAAGCCTTCGCCTTCATAAACTTCTCCATATACTGGTTCTGTATCAGCAGGATCCTCTGAAGGTTGTCCTTCTGCAGGTGTGCTTGAATCTGTCCCTTCAGCTGTTGAAGAAGACTGTATCGTACTTGAGGAAGCGGTACTGCTTTCCTTTGTTGAAGACGATGTGATCGATGAAGAAGGAGTAGAATTGCCTCCTTTATTTTCATTCGGCTTATCTCTTGATACCCACCAGAAAGTACCGATTGGCAAAGCAATGATCAATAATAACAAAATTACCAAAATAGTTAAAAAGACAGTGTTTCCCTTTTTATATTGACGTTTTTCAAGCCTTGAATGTCCGGTATCCTCTTTTGTATCATAGATAGATTGTTCCCACGGCTCACGTGCCTCTGTTGGCTTATTCTTATCTTTTTTGCTCACTATATTTCCTCCTAAAATCGTATCGTTTGCTATTATAACACAGCAGCATTATCTGTGCAGATATAAACATTGATTGTCAGTCATCTTTAAATAATCTTATCAATATTTCCTGCCATGAAAGATTGGCTTCCAGTCGTACCGTATTCTTAGTAATACCAAGTTTAGTGGACCAATTTTCTTCCAAGCCGCAATTGTCGCAGCACCATGTTTCAGTCTCTTTCTCCTGTTTTTCAGAAAAATAGTTTAGGATGACCTTTCGACGACAATCAGACGTCTGGATAAAGGCCAGCATTTGCTGCAGCTGAGCGTAGCGCTCGTTATTTTTTTTATGAAGCCGTTCAGACAGCTGCTCTAGAGAGTAGGAACCTTCGAGATACCCAGCCAGCCATTTCTGCTGAATCTCACTTAACTGCTCCTGCTGTGCTGCTGAGTCAGCTTTTCCGTTCTTCAACATCATTTCCAGACCTTGAAGCTCTGTCCTTACTTCACCTTGAAAGTATTGATGAATATATTCATCTCCTGGTTGATAAAGTAAGACTGCAGCTGCCGGCAGCCCGTCTCTTCCCGCTCTACCGATTTCTTGAACATAGCTTTCCAGACTTCCAGGACAGTCAAAGTGGATGACAAAACGGATATCGGATTTATCAATTCCCATGCCAAACGCATTTGTAGCGCAAAGAACATCCAGTTCATTGTCGATAAACTGCTGCTGAATCTTACTTCGTTCGGCTGCTGTTAGTCCGCCATGATAAAAAGCGGCCGCAAAATTTCCTGTTCTATTTATCTCACTGCTTAAATACTCAGTTGTTTTTCTAGCGGAACAATAAATGATTCCCTTTGCATTCATTTTATTTAAGTAATCAAATACAAGCTGTTCCTTTTCTACTGTCTTTTCAACAATCATTAAAATATTTTTCCTGTTGACTGAATGAAGCACTTCTTTTATTGAAGAATTTTTATTAAAGAGTTCAGATATTATCTCTTTTTTTACCTCATCCGAGGCAGTTGCAGTTAATGCCAAAGTCAGCGGATAATCCAAATTTTCCAGCACGTTTTTTATTTTAACATATTCTGGTCTAAAATCCACTCCCCATTGTGAAACACAATGGGCCTCATCAATCACAAATAGCGCCAGCCTGCTTCTTTGTAAAGTTTTTACAACCTGTTCCTTTACTAATGATTCCGGACTTATAAAAACGTAGTTATACTCTGAAAAATGTTCTAAAATATATCGTTTTTCTTCGTACGACAATGTACTATTAAAAACAGTCACTTTTCCCTCTCCTTGGCTTTGAAGCTGCCGTACCTGATCTTCCATCAGTGAAAGCAGCGGAGAAACAACTAAAACTGTTCCTTCCAGTACATAACCTACATATTGATAGCACAGAGACTTCCCAGTTCCTGTCGGCAGCACGGCTAATGTATCCTGCCCCGATAAAAGAGCTGTAATAACCTCCTCCTGCCCCTCTCTAAAAGAAGTAAAACCAAAATGATGAAATAAGCGTTTCTTCAAATCCATTTTATGCCTCATACTCTCTGCGTAGTTTTAAAATTTGATACAGCCGAAAAGAAAAATAGTCAAGCGGTTCATATTGCGCCTTTAGTGTGGTAAAACGCCATGTTTGACAAGGTGTTGTTATCTTATCTAAAAATGCCTGCTGATTTTTGGGCAGCAAGCTATCGTAGTTCTTTTCTGGCTCCTGAATAGCCAATTCGAGAAGATGATCTTTCACTGTACTTACCTTCATTTTTCTGATGACAGCAATTTCCTCAAGGGAATAGCCCGTTTGCCAAAGTTCCTTCGTCTGTCTCATACTTTGATTATTACTTTTCTCCAGACTATCGTGTATGACAGCCTGCAAAAACTGATTCTGATTTTTACTCTCTATCACTGCAAATAAATGATGATAGGTATTTTTTCTAAATAAAACAGCTTCAAAATCAGACGATGAAGCTTGATTCGCGAGTTGCTGAAGTGCTTTTCCATTGTGCTGATAACCGGAAAACTGCTGTGCAATAAATGCCTGTTCCTGCTGTGATAACTCTATAAATAGTTCGTGCCATTGCCTGCGCATCTCCTGGCCTAAAGTATTTTTTTTCAATTGTGTCAGTGTTTGCTTTATCATCCATTGATAATAAGGTGACGATTCCAAAGGTATATACTCCTTATTTTGATAAGAAAGCTGCGAAGTAACTTGAACCGAAAACTGCAGTAAACGCCACATCTCTTCTTCTGTTTTTCCATAACGATAACTGTTCAGCCAATGCGTATTCATTTTTTGAGAATTATTTACTAAAAGATGTCTGCCTTTTTCTGATAGTGCTGCTTCAGAATGATCTGCTGAATGAATAATAAATTGATTTTCAGCCAGCTGATTAAGCTGCCTCTGAAAATCAGCCTCCGCTAATTCTGGAAATAGTCCAAAAAAACGCAGATTATCAAACATATAGCCGTTCATTAGAACCGAAATCGTCCGCTTTCCTTTCAGTAAATGAAAAAGCGTTGACAGTTTTATCTTGTAACCCTGAGAGAATAGCGATAAAATAAATAGCATCTTTATAATAATCAGCCCTTTACTAAGTTAAATTCAGATAGGATGTGTCACCCGTGAATTGTCAGATAATCCCTGAAAAATGCATTGCCTGCGGTCTTTGTCAGGTTTATGCACCAAACACCTTTGATTACACAGAGGATGGAATTGTTCTTTTCAAAAAAAATCCGGATAACCTGACTATTTCCGTCAGCCATCAGGATAGGGACACCGTATTAACAGCTTATCGGAAATGTCCAGTCCGTGCAATAGTTGTCTCCGAAGAAGCTGTATCATCTAATAAAGAAAGTCTGTAAATAAAGTTCTTTTACTAATAGAAAACAGTATTCCCGATACGAATTTAAAACAAGACAATGAACGCTTTGAACCTACCTCCAAAAGTTAGACAAAAACTAACAGTTGAAGATTGGTCCGTCCCGGCTATTGTCTTGTTTTCTTTTATCTTTTTTGCTGGAAGAGACTGAAGGTTTTAAGACCGAAAAATAAAGTAAACCAGACGAAAATTATCAAGAAACACTGCGAAGGAATCGAATAACTTTTACTTGATACCTGCCTGAAGCTTCTCCTGTTTTCAGTAGCGTTCGTTTTATTTACGAAAGTCTCAATTCTTAGCAGCTTACCCCTGAGCACTTGATAAAATCAGAGCGAAGCAGCTGCTGTTTCAACAAGTCCAACTATTCTTGGGACAAAGCATTAGCTTTCTACAAATCTGTCTATCGTGCTTCCATGCTTTGCCTCAAAGCATAGAAAGACTTTGAAGCACTGTTTATTCGGTTTTAAGGATGGACAATAATAGCTTGTTGTCCCAAATCCATAATAAGTTATGTTATGCTTTAAAATTTTGAGACAGCCATTGAATCAACATATTGGCCAACTCTCGCTGCTGTTCCTCATTATTGATTTCAGGCGGATTATCACCTTTCTGTTGTCCATAGCTGCCAAAGCCCGCATGGTTTCCGCCCTGTATCACCTGATAAGAGGCGTTCTTCGGCAAATAGACTTTCCCCTCTTCATAATTTTCTTTATTTAAAACACCATCTTCTGTTCCAGTAATTGATAAGACTGGCTTATCTGAATAAGCTAAGCTGCCTTTTTTATCAGGATAGCTTGCCAACAGGAAAACACCTTGAAATCCCTCATCTTCTAAATGATTGTGAGCAAATCGGCTGGCCATCACGCCGCCTAAAGAATGTCCCCCAACAAGATACTTGTCAATTTTTTCTTTTTTAATGAGCTTTTCAGCATCATTCATACCTAATACTGCCAAATTCAGCGGCTGTTTCAGCAGATAGACACTATAGCCAGCAGCAGCAACCTCTTGAGCCCAGATACTATAGCTTTGATTGTCGACAAATGCCCCTTGATAAAAAATAAGTACAGGATTCTCTTCCTTCCCTTTAAAAAAGAGCGTATGGTTATCCTCTTCGGCCGCTACCGACGCTGTGATTGCCTGCTTAGTCGGATGATAGGTATTAATTTTGATGTAAGCGAATCCCGCTCCCCCAATGCTTATAATAAGCAGCAGCAGAAAAACCAGCCGCTTTTTCCATTTTTTACTAGCCATTTCTCGTCCTCTTTCCTGAAAAAATCACATTGTTTTTTCTTATTCTATCAGATACACTGAAAAAAAGAACATAAAACACAGGGAGGAATCAGAAATGTTGGAGTTACCAGAAACATATGCCTTTTCCAGACAGTTAAATGAACTACTGAGGGAGAAAGAGATTCAAACTGTTGCCCTTCAAAGCTCACCTCATAAATTTTCTTTTTTTAGCGAAGACATTGACTATGGGGTATTTCTTCAGCATCAGATTATTAAGAAAGTTTATCCTATAGCAGCTTATATCGTCATTGAATTTGCTGACCAGTCACGCCTTGTCTTTCGAGACGGCATTCGTTTTTACTATGTAGACCAACCAGAAGATTTGCCCCCAAAACATCAGCTGCTGCTTAGTTTTGCCGATGGTAGTTTTTTAGCCTGTTCAACTGCTATGTATGGGGCTATGCTTTATTATGAAGCTGGAGCTGAACCAAATGATCACTACTTTAATGTCTCTGCCAGCTGTCCTGTCCCCTATGATGAAGCCTTTGATTTTGCTTATTTTTGCTCATTGATTCCTGAAACTCCTAAAAAGATGTCTTTAAAAGCCTTTTTAGGCACCGAGCAGCGGATTCCCGGACTTGGAAATGGCTGCATGCAGGATATCTTCTTTCAGGCTGGTTTCCGCCCGCGTAGACTGTTGGCTTCCCTTGACCCAGATCAGCTGGAAAAGCTCTACCAGGTCACGATTCAGACCCTAGAAACAATGAAAGAAAACGGCGGTCGTGATACTGAAAAGGATGTTTATGGAAATTTCGGCGGCTATCAGACAATACTCTCCAAAAATACGTATAAAAAAGGCTGTCAAACATGCGGTACAGATATTATCAAGGAAAACTATCTGGGCGGAACGGTTTACTACTGCCCTAAATGTCAGCAATAGCCGGTTTATAATAGCTGATATCATTTTTCTGGTTTTACTCCTGCAGCACAAGCATTGCTGGAAATAAAAAAAGATATTACGGCTCTATAATATTTCGTGTTGGTGGAAATTCCTAAAGGAAAACTCACTAACACTTTTTTGAGTGTTCAAACACAAAAAAGGAACAACTAACTGATAAAATGAAATCGACTAAAAACCAAATTATCAGAAATGTTGTTCCCTATGGATAAGAATACCAGAAAATTACTTGGACTAACAGATAAACATCTCTCCTTTGGAGAGGAATGGCTTGAATACAGACAGATGAAAGGAGTTCAGGCTCAAGTCATCAAAGCCACACTTACATATAGACCCACACATTGCGAAAGATGTGGCCTAAAAAATCAAGGTCAAATTATCTAATGCTTTTCATTATTCTTTCTCCAATGGGTGACAGAAGGACTAAACAACAAGATTAAAGTAATCAAGCGTATTGCCTATGGTTATCGCAATTTCTATCATTTTCGTTCGCGTATTTATAGTATTCAAGGTCTTATTTTTTTCACAACATGAAAAAGAAAAACAAGCGAATATTTCCGCAGCTCTATAGGCAAATCGGGAATTAGCAGCTGTGTTTCTATTTCCTTACAGCTGCTTTGACTCGATTTAGGAATGGAATTGGTGCTTTTTGCCAAGTCGCTTCCGGACAGCTGCCCAAATCATTCGCGCTGTTTCCCTTTTCTCTAAAAAAGAACTTGAAACAAAATCAGAGGTTTCTCTGTTCTTTTGTTCCAAGCTCTATCGTTTTATTCAGTTTTTTGTCCTACCAACACAATTTGACGTAGAACCCTTTTTACTTATTTCTATTTGACAATGGGCTGATTGCCCAGACTATTCTGTTTTCTGGATAACCATGGCAGTATTTTCACATAGAATATCATGAAAACAACACTGATGATAATCCCTTTTAATAGATTAAATGGAATGATTCCCACGGCAATATAGCTGCTCAACGATCTACCTAAAAATGCTTGTGCCGTTACGCCGTAAAGACTCAGATATAAAGGCGTGATGACAAAGTAATTCGCTACACTCATAAATGCGGTCATCGCAAGAATTCCTGTAGTCAAACCCGAAATTTTATTTCTCAGCTTATGTGAGCCTTTGTTGAAGAAATAGTACATCGGCAATGTAAATAAGGTTGTTGCTAAAAAGCTGGCTAAATCTCCCACCATATTTTGCGGCGATGGTCCTGTTAGAACCAAGTGCAGAATAGAGCGAATCAGTGCTGTAACAAGCCCTGCAAAAGGACCGTATAAAAACATACCTACCATTACAGGAATATCACTAAAATCGACCTTTAAAAAAGGAACTGCCGGCAGTAAAGGAAAGCCGAAAAACTGTAATGCGGCCCCTAGTGCGGCCAAGACTGCTACCCCTACCATTTTTTGTACCTTGCTGTTTCTCATATGAAATCCTCCAGACAAGGATCCATCTTCAAACGAACCATTCAAACTGCTCTTCTTTCATTTGACACTCGACATCTCTGTCGCCCACATCATCTTCGCTGCAGAAAAAAACTCTGTTTTTCTCCACAGGGAAAAAACAGAGTTAGAGCCTCTCATTTGAAAGTAAAGCGATTCAAATAAGCCCTATCTTCTTTATCCAGACTATACTGTCGGTATTGGAATTTCACCAATTCAGCTACTTATCAAATAAGTAGGTCGTGGACTATAACCACCGGTCGGGAATTACACCCTGCCCCTGAAGACGAACCTTTATTAAATTTAGTTACAAGCTCATTATAGCGTATCTGAACAAAAATGCAATAGTTCTGACCTTTGCAAAAACAAGCTTTTGAGTTTTTCAATTATTTTGCTTCATTCAGCAGGCTTGAAATTTCTTTCTTGTTCAGGCTTCGGTATTCTCCCGGGCGCAGTCCCTGCAATGTTAAGCTGCCGAACCGCTCTCTTTTCAGCTTCTGTACCGGATAGCCTACGGCTTGAAGCATGTTCTTAACCTGATGATTTTTTCCTTCGTGAATCGTCAACTCAATGATTCCTGTATTTGTTTTCAAATCAACTGATAAAATTTGGAATTCCGCCGGCGCCGATTTATAACCATCCACTCGAACCCCTTTACGCAACGGCTGTAAATCATGTTTTTTAGGCATCCCTTTAACTTTAGCAACATATACTTTGTTCACCTCATGGCTGGGGTGTGTCAGTTTTTGAGAAAACTCACCGTCATTTGTCAACAGTAACAATCCGGAAGTATCATAGTCAAGACGTCCAACTGGATAGATTCGTTCCTTAACACTTGGAAAAAAATCGGTCACAACTTTTCTATTTTTATCATCAGAAACTGAGGATATAACTCCTTTAGGCTTATAAAACAGGTAGTACACATACTCTTCCTGATAGATTGGGATATCATCAACCTCAATTAAATCATTTCTGCCAACTTTCGTTCCCAGCTCTTTTGTAATTGTTCCATTAACCTTTACTCGTCCCTGTTGAATATATTCCTCTGCTTTACGGCGGGAAGCAATTCCCGCATGAGCAATAACTTTTTGAAGTCTCTCCATTATTCTTCCTCCTCAGATCTCTGATTAGTTTCATTGTTAAGGCTTGATTCAGCGTCCTTATACCGGTCAAAAAAGAGATCCAGCGGCAGCTCTTCGTTAATTTCTTCTTCCATCTGGTGAATATCAGGTAGTTCATCCAATGTTTTCAAACCAAAATAATCCATAAAATAGTCAGTTGTTCCATATAAAATTGCTCTGCCGGGACCATCTACTCGTCCTTTTTCTTCAATCAGCTGTTTAGCAACCAGTTTCTGTATGGAACCGGCTGATTGAACCCCTCTGATTTCATCGACTTCCACTCTGGATATCGGCTGCTTGTAGGCAACGATTGATAAGGTCTCTAACGCTGCCTGAGAAAGATTGTTGGCGATGGGTGACTGGGCATACTTTTTAAGCAGCGGCGCAAAGCTTTTTTTTGTTGAAAGAACAAACTGATTGCCAATTTCCAAAACGTTCAAGGCGGCATGTTCATCCCGCTCATATCTTTCCTTTAAAGCAGAAAGCAGATCATAGGTTTTTGCAGTTGGAAGCTCTAATAAATAAGAAATCTCTTCCAGGCTAATCCCTTCGTCGCCTACGACAAAAAGAATTGCTTCAAGTTGACTCAATGTTGTCACTGTGTTTCCTCCAAATCATCTGTTGTACCCTTTTGTTCATGGTATAAAAGAATTGTCCCATAATTTGTTTCCTGCTCTACTCGGACAAAACGTTTCTTCATCAATTCAAGCAGTGCCATAAAGGTGGTGACGATTTCCTGCTTGGAATATGTTTCAAAAAAAGAATCCAGCTTTACTGGCTTATCATAGTCGAGGCCTCTAACCACCTCAGTAATTTCAGCAATTTTCACTTCAATGGAGACATCCTCACCAGCAATTGTGGATTCGACCGGTTTACGATTTTTGCGCTTCTCCAGCATCGAATGAAAAGCCAGAAAAAGATCAATAGTATTGATTTTATTTGGTTCTAAGAGCGGCTGTTCTTCACGGTAGTCTTCGACATCCATTGGTTCTTTAGTAAAATACAAGCTTCGCTCAGCTTCCTTTTCATGAAGCAAACCAGCCGCATATTTAAATTTTCGATATTCCAAAAGCTGAGCAACCAGTGCTTCCCGGGGGTCTTCTCCTTCAACTTCTTCGTCTTCTACAATTTCCAGCTCCTGCTTTGGAAGCAGCATCTTACTCTTAATAGCCATTAAAGTAGCTGCCATAACTAAATATTCTCCAGCTACTTCTAATTCTAAAGACTGCATCGCGCGAATATATCCCATATATTGTTCCGTTACTGCCGCAATAGGAATATCATAGATATCGATTTCCAGCTTTTTAATCAGATGAAGCAACAGATCCAATGGACCTTCGAATACATCCAGTTTAATATTGATTTCCTGCAATGGACTTCCTGCTTTCTATTCTATAAATCGTATTGCTGTCCTTTTGTTTCCTGCCATTTTGTCAGGTAGGCCGCTGTGGCTTGTGTTCCAAGAATGGCATGTTCATTATAACCAGACTGAAGCTCATCCAACAATTGAAACCCCATGCCTTTTCCTCTAAGCGAAGGATTAATGCTAATATCATGAAGTAGAAGCTGCTCCTCCGTCAACAACTCTACACCGAGCAGTCCTTGAATGTTGCCGCCTTGTTCAAGCATCCAAAAATAAAGACTTAAACGTTCATCCTGTTCATATCTGTCAATTTCATGGAGCAGAGAATGATATTTTTCCAACTTGTCATGAAAGCTAAGCAAACCAATCGCAATTTTTTGATGCTCTTTTCGATAAGGTATTAACATACGTTTCATTTCCTCTCTAAGCTCTTGGAAAGTGTTTCTTGTATACATCGGCCATTCGTTTTTTCGTGATATGGGTGTAAATTTGTGTTGTGGAGATATCGGCATGTCCAAGTAGTTCCTGGACAATCCTCAAATCAGCGCCGTTTTCCAGCAAATGTGTAGCAAAACTGTGCCGCAGTGTATGGGGCGTAATATTTTTTTGAATTCCTGCCTCGCGAACAATCTGCTTCAAATTTTTCCAAATCCCTTGTCTGGACAATGACTTGCCATGATGATTAACAAATAGTTCTGGAACAGACGATGTCGATTTTACGAGCGCCGGGCGTCCTTCGCTCAGATATTTTTCTATCCAGTAAATCGCATGGTCTCCCAAAGGAATGATCCGTTCCTTATCGCCTTTTCCAATTGTCTGCAGCAAACCAATAGTTAAATGCAAATCAGAAATTTTCAGCCCTATTAATTCACTAACACGCAGTCCTGTTGCGTACATCGTTTCTAAAATCGCCCGGTTTCTAAGACCAAGAGGCTTAGTTGTATCTGGCGTCTCAATCAGTAAAGTTACCTCTTCCACTGATAAGATATCCGGCAGCTTCTGTGCTTTTTTAGGCGTATCAATATGTTGCATGGGGTTTTGTTCAGTCAGCTGCTCTTGACGCAGAAATTGATGAAAGCCCCGTAAAGCAGAAATTATTCGGATAATAGATGCGGCTGACTGCGGTTCTTCATAGAGCTCCTGTAAAAATGCCATAATTACATAACGGTCGACATCATTCCACGAAAGAAGCTCTTCACGCTCATTTAAAAAATGAAGGTACTTATCCAAATCACGTGCATAGCTTTTACGTGTATTTACAGATAAGCCCCGTTCAATCTGTAAGAAGTGCAGATATTCTTTTATAGCGTCCTCCATACAGTTCCTCGTTTCCCTGTACCATCATATCAGATATCTTCACATAATGTACAGTTGATTTTAATGCAGTATTCAATCAGGTTCCAGAGCCTTTCTTTTCTTTAGAAAAAGTTTAAACGCATGAGAACAAGTAAAAAAGCAACTCAATGAATATATTTTTCTAAGAAACGACTAACCTCTTGTTTATACTTTTCGGGGTCCTTTGAAAAGGCCTTAGCATGTCCCGCATCCTTGACAACAAACTTTTCTTTTGGTCCCTTAGTTGCTTCGTAAACTTGACCCAGCATATAAAATGGGACAAAATCATCTGCGTCTCCGTGAATAAAGAGCATCGGCAGTTTATTTTTCTTAAGTTGGTCTACAGCACTTGCTTCGCCAAAAAAGTAGCCGGCACGGAGCTTCGTAATACCACTGGTAACATAAATCAGCGGGAATTTCGGCAGATTGAACATTTCTTTCAGTTGATAAGATAGCTCATCTTCGGCAGAAGTATAGCCACAGTCTTCAACGATTGCCTTCACATTCTCAGGCAATTTCTCCCCACTGGTCATCATAACAGTAGCTGCCCCCATACTGATTCCATAGAGCGTGATTTGACTGTCCTCTCCATTTTTTTGGATGATCTGGTTTATCCACTGAACGTAATCTTTTCTTTCCGGCCAGCCAAAGCCAATATAACTGCCTTCGCTCTTTCCATGCCCTCTTGCATCTGGGACTAAAACATTATAACCCCAATCATGATACATCTTTGCAAATTTCCCCATGGTTTCAGCGTTGCCCATATACCCATGAGCAAGCACTGCATTTTTACCGGTTGCTTTATCTGCCGGCAGATAAATAGCCTGAAGTGTCAAACCGTCTTCTGATTCTATTGTCCAATAGGTGCGGTTTTCTTCTGTTTTGAACCAAGTCTCTTCTGGCGATTCAATCACATCTGTTCCAGGTGTTCCTTCACTAAGAAAATCCTTATCTGATGGAACTACAGCATAATTATAAAAATATAAGCCTGCTCCAACTAGAGCAACTATAATAATTATTACGATACCAATCAATATTTTTTTCCACATCCTGTTAACTCCTCTGTTTTTCTTTTCAGCTTTTTAATCACACAAAACAGTCCGTTTTCCCGGGTTCATGTAATCATCAAAAAGCATTTGAATATCTTCATATGTATTCCGCTCTTCGGATAATGAAAGGGAATCAATATCTGACAAACTAAAAAAAGCTGCGTCAGAGGTTTCTAATCCACCCTTTAACTCGCCTGACTGAAATACACAAGCAATAAAAAGCTTGTAAGTATAGGTCAATGAAGGCGGATAGGGATGCTTATGTTTGTCTCTCAATGCAATAAGCCGTTCTGCCTGAACCTTAATCCCCGCTTCTTCCCACGTTTCTTTCTCAGCAATTTCTTTTGGCGAGTAACCGATATCCGCCCAGCCGCCTGGAAGTGCCCAATGCTGGTCGCTTTTCTCTTTGACAAACAACAAACGGTTTTTCTCATCAAAAATCACTGCCCGAACGTCAACCTTTGGGGTTGCATACCCTTGATCAGTTTCCATATAAAGCTGCAGTTGTCGGTCGTCAACCATGGGACTGAGCAGTTGAATCATCTCGGCTGTTATTTTTTGAAGCTCATCATATCTTTCTATATCATATGGATCTTGCGCATAGGCTTTCCCTGTCTGTGCAATCCCCTGAAGTTTAGAAAGTAGTACAGTCAGCTCTTTTTCCATACAATCGCCCCCTTGTTCATTACTATATTTTATCACTTGTTAACAAAAAAACCTATTTTCTGCTGTAGCCTTTTTGAAATAAATGACGATAAAAATAGACTGTATCATTTGTCGAGTTGACAATGACACAGTCCGAAAATCTGAATAAGGGATTGGACAGACGCTGCTTCTTTAATAATCAGCCGAAACAGGCACGCCGTTCATGCATTCGTCCCACCCGCTCACTTTATAAATCAAAGATTATTTTTTATTTTCAATCAGTTTAAAGCTTGACCATGGTTTCAGGAAATCCAGAAGGAACAACTCATCTTCTGAAATACGACCAACCACATTGACACGTCCATCATTTTTCATCGCTTTCAGAGCAATTTGTGTTTCACCTTTGTATTGACCGTAGCCAACGTTATCAATGAGAACATCCCCTTTAACGATGTCTCTAGTATTATGAGCCGGAAACTCTTTGTCTTTGTAATAGATACGGGTCATTGTTGAACGAAGCATGTAATCTGAACGGTCGCCGCGATAGCTGTGCATGTTGTCAAATAGACAAACTCGTTCATTTTCAGTAATATCTGCTTCTGTATCTACTTTAATTGTTGGGAAATCAGCGTTGAATGCTTCTGCCATTGCTTTTAATTCTTCTTCTGAAGCATAAGCATTACCGATTAGTACATCGTCGATTAAGCCAGTCATCACTAGATGCTTCACTTGTGTAGCTAATTCTAAATCTCTATGATCCTCCAATGAACATAACCCGTCAGAAGTCGGCCATGGACCAAAATCAGCCGTTTGAGAATTTACAAACGCCATTGTATTAACATTATATTTTCTAAACTGTTTTGAGCAATACACAAAATGCTCATAACCAAGTCCTGTATAACGATGAGGATAAAAATTATGTGAGCCCAATAGATTATTCGTGTTAGGTGAATAGCTCATGATGTTGTCAATATAGCTTGTACCTGTACTCATATTGATTTCAATTTTAATCCCATAAGGATTTCTGGTCATTTTTGCTTCTTCACTACCGGTAAAACCAATGTCCAAACGAACACCGTAAGCACCCATTTCATGGAAAAATGATAAATCATCATAGGAGATATCCAACTGCTCAAAAAGCGCCGGATTGATATCTACCATCACTTCCATATCAAGACTATTAGCATAATCTACAACCTTCTTAAATTCGGCAAGAACCTTTTCTTTATCATCTTTAATCTGCAGCAAGCTGGTGAAAACCCGTTTGTAGCCATATTTGTGTGCCAAGTCTAAATATACTTTGTCCTTTTCGAAAGTTGAACGCTCCGGATAAATAGAAATTCCTAATTTGCCCATTAATTATGCCTCCTAAAATTTTGACTTTTTAATAATCGTCAATCAAGGTAATTATAACAGAACCAAAAAAAATGGTCTACACCTTTAAAATAGTAAATTTTTATAAATTAGCTGGTAGTCTCAACGATGTTTTGTTATCATAGAAAAGAATGATTAAATCAAAGGGGCGTACTTTTTATATGAAAATGAATAAATTTTTAACTACAGCCATTACACTTACTTCAGCAGTAGTTTTATTAGGAGCATGTGGAGAGAAAAAAGATAGCGGAAGTGCTTCAAGTTCAACTCCCAGCTCTCAAGCTACAACTGAATCTTCCGTAGATTTAAATGCTTTGGAGCTTCCTCAGCTGTCAACAGAGGTTGCCAAAAATGAAGCATTGGTTGAGATGGTTACTTCAGAAGGTGCAATCAAGATTAAGCTTTTCCCTGAAATTGCACCAAAAACTGTTGAGAACTTTCTTACTCATGCGAAGGATGGTTACTACGACGGCGTTACTTTCCACCGTGTCATCAACAATTTCATGATTCAAGGCGGCGATCCTGACGGGACCGGCGGCGGCGGAGAAAGCATCTGGGGTGGCGGTTTTGAGGACGAATTCAGTAACCAACTGTACAATATCCGCGGTGCATTGTCTATGGCAAATGCTGGTCCGGGAACAAATGGCAGCCAATTCTTTATCGTTCAAAATTCAGAAGATATGTCTGACGGGCTTTTAAAAGATGATTATCCAGAAAAAATTATTGATGCATACAAGAACGGCGGAACACCTCATTTAGATGGCGCTCATACTGTTTTTGGTCAAGTAATTGAAGGTATGGATGTTGTTGACAAGATTGCCGAATTAGAAACCGACGGCAATGACAAGCCAGTGAAAGAAGTAAAAATAGAAAAAATCAATATTTTACAAGAAGCTGAATAATTAGCAAAAAAACAGGAACCTTTTGACATTTCTAGTCAAAAAGTTCCTGTTTTTCTATTTAGCTACATTTTTTAGGTTACAGCCAATTTCCCTAAAATTCGAACTAAGTCTTCGTTTTCAAGATAAATCGTCTCAAACAGATTTAGATTTACCGCTACTTCTGAACTATTGTTGTCTACAATAGATAGCTGCTTAAGCAACTTAGCTATTTCTTCAGCGCTCATCCTGCCGGAAGCAATAGAAAGTGCAGCATCATAAATTTGTGATTCCGGTAAACCCATGTGACAGCCATTGACATATAGGTAAAGATACACAGTAAATAAAGCAGTCCGCTTATTTCCATTATAGAAGCAATGATAATTTGTCAGAGACATCCAGACAAATGCTGCTTTTGAAAACAAGTTCGGATAGACCTCTCTATCAAAGACATATTGATCCACAGAGGCGGCAATGCTTTCCAGTCCATGCTCATCTCGTATTCCATACATTGGAGAAACTAAATGCTCTGCCTTTTTTTGGCAAAAATCATTGATTTCCGTAAATAATGCCGCTGTTAGCTTCAAAGTAGTTCCTCCTTTTCTGTATTGTATTATCTTGTTAACAGACAAACGTATTCGTTATAAATACTTTTCGACTGCTTCCTTCAGCAAGCTATTTACAGCTTTATCTGACAGACTGATCGCATCAGAAGCTAGAAGTGTTGCCAGTCCTGCTGCCGTAATCCAGATTTTTTCATAGATTTCAATAATCGTTTCTTTTTCCAACCCTAGATACTTTTGAGCCTGATTCAGCTGCTTTTCAAAAACACTCAGCGTCAGCTGATTCAACAGCTCTCCATACCCGTGATGGTCAATGTAGAGATGCATGAAAAGTTTACTGTCGTTCTTCGCAAGATCAATGACATTCAAACCAAAATCAATAATTGGATCATCTACTGCACAATTAACATAATAGTTCTTTTCCAAACGACTATGCATCATTTTTAGTAAATTAACTTTTAAATCATCCATGTTGCTGAATTCCAGATAAATCGGCTGCGTTGAAATGCCCATCTTATCAGCTACATTTCGAGCAGTGATTCCTGAAAATCCCTCCTTCAGAACAATATTGTACGATGACTTCAATATCTGATCTTTTGTATAGACTTTCTTCCTAACCATGGTTATCCCCTTTCGTAAAGGATTTGGTATATACTCCCCATTCCACTTCACTCTCTATTTTACACTGTTATTTCACTACAGTTTTATCAATAATTGTGAAAATCATTAAAAAACATGATAATTTCACAGAATTATGTTGACCCTTGGTATTAACTATAGGTATATTAACTATATAAATATCTTTTTAGAAAGGAGTTTTAGCGATAAAAAACGACAGTATTACGCTATTACATACAAAAAAAGAGCAATTTTTAGAAAAAAAAAGTGAACGAACTTATACTCTTTTAATTTCCTATTCTATTTTACTGATATTATTTGGCTTGCTTAACGGTCCTCTTTCTCTTTTAGCATTCGGGACTATTAATATTTTGACTTCCCCTAGCCATCTTCTAACAGATTATATTCAGCTGGGCTCTCTTAACAGTGCTTTTTTCAACAGTGGTGTACTTACTTTAGTAAGCGTTCTCTTAGCTAAAAGAGAAAAAGTGCTGATTACCGGACCGGTAATCGCTGCTCTATTTACGGTTTCAGGCTGTTCTTTTTTCGGCAAAAACCTTTATAACTCAATCCCTATTATTTTAGGTGGCTATCTATACTGTAAGCTGACAAAACGCCCTTTTTCTTCCGTAATTGTTGTTAGTCTTTTTGGAAGTGCACTGTCGCCAATTATTAGTTATGTTACCTTCGGTTTAGACCTTCCTCTGGTGATTAGTATTCCCTTGAGCTATCTAATCGGAATTTTTCTTGGTCTTGTCTTGCCGCCGCTGGCTTCTCACGTTTTGATTTTCCATCAAGGCTTTTCACTTTACAACGTGGGCTTCACTTCTGGTTTAATCGCCATGTTGTTCACCAGTACGTTAAAGATGTTTGATAAACAGGTTGAAGTTAAACACCTTGTTTCTACTTCATTTCATAATCAATTACTCTTGTTTTTATTGGTCTTATTTGGTTTAATGTTCAGTATAGGTTTTGGATTGAACCATTTCTCTTTAAATGGATTAAAAACAATTAGTAAAACCTCAGGAAAGCTGATTACGGATTTTATCTCGATTGCCGGGGTTGGTCCAACCATGATGAATATGTCGCTGATGGGCTTTCTTCTTCTCAGCTATTCACTGATTTGTCAGGCGCCTCTGAATGGACCAATTGTCGGCGCCATCCTTTCCGCAGTCGGTTTCAGCGCTTTTGGGAATCATGTATTAAACAGCTTCCCTTTATTAATAGGTATTTTCTTTACTGCTAAGCTCTCAACTACCTTTCAGGTAGATCAGACTGTCGTTGTCATGGCTGGTGTGTTCGGAACAAGTCTAGCTCCTATTGCTGGATATTACGGTCCTGTTTATGGGATGATTGCCGGATTTTTCCATATGGCTCTGGTGACAAATGTCAGTTTTCTCCACGGCGGTCTCAATTTATATAATAATGGATTTTCTACTGGTTTTGTTGCAGCTGTCATGGTACCGCTGCTTGATAATATTTTACAGATCAGAAAGGTGAACAGAAATGCAGGAAAGAGAAAAGGCAAAACGAATCATTGATGAACTTCTCACCTATTTCTTCGCAAATGAAATAGAAGATATTCGAATTGGTCTGGATTTTACTGAAGATGGTTTTTATGTAGAAATGCAAGGAAAAATCGAAGAAGAGCCTGAAGGGGTTCTACAGCTGTTAGAGCTGTTGAATACACCAAGAGACCTTAGTGTTGAATCATATTATGACGAACTTCTGGGGATTACTCATCATGAGGAGGAGGATTATCATCTGTTGGGCTTGATGATTGATGAAGCGGAAATTACATTTGATTCCTCAATCTTTGATATAAAAGTATTCAGAAAAAATTAGAAATGAGCAGACAACTAATCAAAGCTGGGACAAGGGAGATGCTAAAAAGCCCCCTACTTTTGTCCCAGCTTTGTCTTTTTAAGTATCTTATTCATAGCTTGCCCGCGGACCACCAATTAGTTTGGGCCGTGAAGCCAAATAAGTGGTATGTGCTGCACCTATTTCTTTAACGCTTGTTCTGATAGGAATCTGCACATGTCGAACATGCATGCCGATAAAGGTATCACCAATATCAATTCCTCCAACAGCAGTGATTTTTTCAACCATGACAGGACTTTCAAAAAGCCTGTATGCTGCAGTTGCAGCAGCGCCGCCTGCAGCCATAGAAGGAACTACGCTGACAATTTCTAAACCAAGCCTTTTAGCAGCCGCTTGTTCAAGGACCAATGAACGGTTGATGTGCTCACATCCTTGTACAGCTAAAAATACTCCCTTATCTCTTAACACCTCTAAGAGTGTCTGCACGATTGCCTCTCCTATTTCCAAAGTAGAATGCTTGCCGATTTGTTCTCCAATCACTTCGCTGGAGCTGCATCCTAATACAAAAACATCCCCCTCACTTAATGAAAACTGTGCAAAATACTCCTTCATACCTGTCAGCAGCTGCTCTTTATAGCTATCAATCACAAGAATTACTTCCTTTCGACAATTTACTGTAATAAAAAACCAGCAAAACAGTCGCCTGCTTCACTGGTCAAAACCTACTGTCCATCAAGAATATTTAAACGAACCTTTTTAGGTCCATCTGTACGAACACTGTAAACAATTGTTCGAATTGCTTTTGCAACTCTCCCCTGTTTACCAATCACGCGTCCGATATCCTCCTGCGATACAGTTAAGTTATATTCAAAAAAATCGTCTGATTCTTCAATTTCTAAAGAAACAGCTTCAGGCTGACTAACTAACGGACGAACAATCGTTAATACTAACTCTTTTACATCAGTCATGTTTAATCACCTTATTTCTTTTCAAGTTTAGCTTCATGATGTTTCTTCATCACGCCTTCTTTTGAAAGGATATTACGAACAGTATCAGAAGGTTGAGCACCTTTAGACAACCAGTTCAACACTAAATCTTCTTTTAAAACTACTTCCGCAGGATCTTTCAAAGGATTGTAAGTTCCTACAGTTTCGATGAAACGTCCATCACGAGGAGAACGTGAATCAGCTACTACAATACGGTAAAAAGGATTTTTCTTAGAACCCATACGTTTTAAACGAATTTTAACTGCCATTTATAATTACACCTCCATTAACTTAATCACAAATGCTAGTTTACCAGATTTATTCTAGGCTGTAAAGAGTTTTTTCTTGACACCTAATTTTTCTTTACAGTTTTTTTATTCCATGCTATAGTTTTCCTACCTTGGCAGGGGCACCTTGTGTCTTTATAGTGGTTGGAACAGAAGTGCTAAACCTTGAGAACAGAGTAGATATCGTACTAAATAGTATTTATTCACTCTTTCCGGTTGCCTGATGTGGTTAAGTACATCTATATACTTCTTTCCTCCACTTAATTTAAATGGCAGGAGAAGTGAAACATAAGTATGGTATTCCGTTGAATACCGTGTTTTTTTAATTGTCCTTTAAGAGCATCTACTTTAGATAATTCGTTTAAAAGTATCATTTGTTCGCATGTTTGCAACAATTTCTTTTCATATGACAAGTACAGATTTCTTTTCCTTACCCATTTTTAAGCGTTTTATTTGCAATAACTGCTAAATGAGCTTAGGATTAAGAGAGAAGAACCGTTCAGAATGGAGGAAATTAGTTATGACAAAGAAAATTGGATTTTTTGTAGGAAGCTTAAGAAAAGAATCTTATACCCGTAAGGTGGCAAAAGCATTTGCTGAGCTGCTGCCAGAAGGATATGAAGCAGTATTTATCGATTTAGCTCCTTTAGAGCTGTATAATCAAGATTTGGATGATGAAGGTACGCCAACACCAGCCTGGACTACATTTAGAAATCAGGTAAAAGCAGTTGACGCTCTTGCCTTCTTCACCCCTGAGTATAATCGTTCAGTTCCTGCTGTTTTAAAAAATGGTTTAGATGTCGGTTCCCGTCCATATGGACAAAGCGTTTGGGATAAGAAGCCCGGCTTAGTCGTTAGTGTTTCTCCAGGTGCGATTAGTGGATTTGGAGCAAATCATCATTTGAGACAGTCTCTTGTCTTTCTAAATGTACCAACTTTACAGCAGCCTGAAGCCTATATCGGCAACATTGCAAACCTAATTAACGAAGACGGTACAATTGCTGAAGGAACTACTGGCTTTTTACAAGCAATCATGGATAGTTTTATCGCCTTTACTGAAGCAAATTCATAAAAATAAAACCTCTGAGCAAGTTTTTTTGCTTAGAGGTATTTTTTATCTTTAGCAATATCCGATTAATGTTTATTTCTTTGGAATACGTTCGTTTTCCCACTTAAAAATACCGAATACCGGTTGCTTTTGCAAGCAACTTTATTACTACTCAACAGTCTCATCTCCAAATCAGCAGCTGTAACGCTTCATAATCTGCCTCTTTTTATACTAAATAAAAAGCTGCCCATCCTTTACTACCTCGTAGTCAAATACAGATTTCTCAGTCAGCTCAGCTACTCCTGTTAGCCTGTTACCAAATTTTGGATTTCATCATGCCGCCAGCATTCAATCACGTGGTCATTAATAATTCCAACTGCTTGAAGATACGCATAAATAATCGTACTTCCAATAAATTTAAATCCATCCTTTTTCATTGCTGCACTAATTTCATCAGACAGCTCATTCGTAACAACTGGTGGATTCAGTTTACTTCGTTTCATATCTAGTGGCTGATAATCAACAAACCGCCACAAATAATCTGAAAAACTGCCGTGCTCTTTCTGAATTTTCTGAACAATCCCTGCATTATGAATAGCCGCTTCAATTTTTCTGCGGTTTCGAATAATTTCAGGATTTTCCAGCAGTTCAATAATTTTCTTTTCATCATAGACGGCAACTTTATCAATATCAAAAAAATCAAATGCTGTATCGAATGCCTCTGCTTTATTCAATATCGTCTGCCAGCTCAGCCCAGCTTGATTAATATCCAGAACTAGTTTACGAAACAGTAATCTGTCTTCGTAGACAGGAACACCCCATACCTCATCATGATAGTGCTCCATCTTTTCACTAGTTTTTGCCCATTCACATTTTTCCATAGCTTAACTCCTCTCCCTCACTCTTTATTTTTTAGCTAAAAACCATGTAATCATCGGGTTTTTCCAAGTTTTGTAGAACAATTTCCAAAATGTATTCTGAATTTTGAACAAGTTTTGGCAAATTTAAAATTCGAAAAATTGAGAGTGCCTGCTGACACTTTTCCAACCCTTTCTCTTTCGACTCTGTAACCATTTGAAACCAGCCTTTATAAAATAAAAGATGAATGCTATTTGCCGAATCTGAGGTATCTGACAAAATTTTTTCTAATATTTTCAATACTTCTTTACATTCATCGATGTATCGAAAATTGATGAAGGTTGTGAAAACAGAAAACAGGAGACTTGTGCGTAGGTCTCTCATCATCGAAAGACCTGCTTCTTTTTCCATTCGGGAAAGTGCCGTGGGCAACAGCTGGCGAATCGTCTCAACAGGAAAAGCGAACTGAAAGAAACGAAAAATCAACACTTCAAATACTCCCCAATTTTCCACACTATATAGATAACTCACAACTGGACGCGTTTTTATCCTAAAGTTGTCAAAAAGCTTCTGTGCTCCTACTCCTTTCACTTTGTGAAGATTCGCCTGATAGGAGTCTATCAATATTTGACAGAACAATTGCACAAAATTCTGCCAACGGATACTACCGTCCAGTTCACTATAGATTTTTCTCAGCTCAGCAATTCCCTTCTCTCGTTGATATAAGTTATATTTTTCATTTATAATCATAATCCGATTCAAATAAACTAAGTAAGTTCCAGTCATATAATGGGGCAAATCTGTCAACAGTGTAAACAACTTTACCTGAGATTTTGGAGCGCGTAAGTAATAAAATTCTTCAATCGTTACATTGATATTTTCCAATAAACGTTCTAACCGATGAATGCTGATGTTAGAGTTACCCTGCTCAAACTTGCTGATGAATGAGACACTATTTAGCTCATCAGCTACTTTTTTTAAACTTAATCCCCGATCTTTTCTTAATTGCCGAAACAACTCGCCTTCTCGCATATACCTCACCTTTTTTCTACTATAGTGGATTTTTGACTCGATTTAATCATACCTTGTTTATAGTAAACATACAAAATAAATTTAGCCGGCCGCTAAAAATAAACTGAAAAGGCGTATTTTTTTATGAATGAATATCGAAAAAATAAAGGTTATCGGGCACTCATCAATGCTGCTCTGCTCAATGGAATCGGCAATAGCTTATTCAATATTGTTTTTATTATTTATGCCAGCACTACACCATTTAAAGGAATGGCCGTCTCACTTGCTTCAATGGCTTTACTCATCCCCAGTTTGCTAAACATTATTACAGGATATCTGGCTGATCAAACCCGACATAAAACCCGCTGGATGATTATTTCACGAATAGGACAATTCCTACTCTTCATTCTGCTGACAATTGCGATTCGTCTGCCTTCTTCCGTTCCCTTGTTTCTGCTGCTGCTGTTCATCAATATTGTTTCTGACTGTTTAGGAGCCTATGGCGGCGGGCTTCAGCTCCCGCTTTTACGCCGCCTCATTCCTGAAGAGCTTTTAGAAGAAGCTCTTGGCTTTCAAACAGCTACGCAAACGCTCGTACAAATTATTTTTCAAGGCGTTGGTGCTTGGGTTATCATACTGCTTCGTTATGATTTTTCTGCTTTCGGTTTGATAAACGCCGGGACATTTTTACTAGCAGGTGCTGCAATATTTCAGCAAAGAAAATTGTTGAGAGCAGCCGAACCCAATCATCACTCCATTAAAACGCAGGCAAAATCTGGTTTTAAGTCAAACCTATTGGAAACATTACAGCTGATTTATACAAACCGCTTTTTAAAAATCATTGCTCTATTTGCTCTAGCTGTTAATACACTTGGAACATGTATCGATGGTCTGATGAACGTCAGCCTGCTGACTATAGAGCCGATGTGGTTAGGAAATTACGGCAATACATTGGCGATTATCGGCATCACATTATCGGCTGGAATAATTATTGGTTCATTATTTACAAATGACTTCCTTAAATCTGTTTCTACACTGCCGCTAATCTCTGCTACTATGGTGGTTTTGGGAGTTTTGGCGTTGAACTTTCTAATTTTTAAACATTCTTTACTCATGATTGTTTGTCTTTTCATTGTCGGCTATCTAACTGGGAAAATGAATCCAAGAGTATCCGCCTATATGATGCGCCAAATTGACGAAAAGCAACTGGCTGTTACCAGTGGAATTTTTAATACCCTTGTTCTGTTAGGCGGTCCAGTAGGGCAAGCCGTTTTCCTAGGCATTGCCAACACTTTGACACCTGTCTTTAGCTGGCAGATCTATCTGGTTGCTACACTGCTTATTAGTATTTTTGCTTTAATCTATTCTAGGAGAGTTGCTGAGCCGTCTGTTATCACTGTGGATTTAGAAGAAGAGAAATAGATCATTTCCGCTATAAATTGTTACTAAAAAAGATACCTGCATTCATCAAATTGACGAATGCAGGTATCATAACTACTATAAATCTATGGAGCAGCTGCTCCATACACATCCCATCTGAACTCATTGCTTATGAGCTTCAGCAAAAATTTCTGCTGTTTTCATCCTGCCAAAAGATGTTGGCTGCTTGTTGTCCAGCTTTTTATTTTTTCTTTTTCTTCTTTTTCTTTTTGTTCTTTTTCACCATGCGATTCATAGCCATCTTGCCTAGCTTGCCTTTGATTCCACCGCCAAACATCTGATCCATCCCAGGAATATTCATGTTTCCATTGGTCATCTGCTGCATCATTTTCTTGGATTCTTTGAACTGCTTAATCATCTTGTTTACTTCTACGACCGTATTTCCTGAACCTGCAGCAATCCGACGTCTACGGCTAGGGTTCAATAAATCCGGATTTTCCCGTTCTGCGGGCGTCATAGACTGAACCATTGCTTTTTTACGCGCCATATCCTTGGGGTCTACTTGAACATTTTCCAAGCCCGGCATCCCGCTCATTCCTGGAATCATTTTCAGCAGGTCTTCAATCGGCCCCATCCCCATCACCTGATCCATCTGTTCGATGAAGTCATTGAAGTCGAAGCTGTTTTCTTTCATTTTCTGAGCAAGCTCTTCAGCTTTTTTCTCGTCATAATCCTGCTGAGCTTTTTCAATAAGGGTCAGCATATCCCCCATACCTAAAATACGGCTGGACATCCGATCCGGATGGAAAACCTCTAAGTCCGTTAGTTTTTCACCGGAACCAATGAATTTGATTGGCGCACCAGTCACTGCACGGATAGAAAGCGCCGCACCACCACGAGTATCACCATCAAGCTTTGTAATAACTACCCCGGTAATCCCCAGCTGTTGATTAAAGCTGTCAGCAACATTGACTGCATCCTGTCCAGTCATAGCATCCACAACCAGTAAGATTTCATTTGGTTCGGCAATTGCTTTAATCTGTTTCAGCTCATCCATCAGTCCCTCATCAATGTGAAGACGTCCGGCAGTATCGATTAGAACATAGTCATTTTTCTTTTCAGCCGCAAGTGCCATCCCCTGCTTTACAATTTCTACAGGATTCGTATCTGTTCCCATATCAAACACAGGAACATCCAATTGCTGCCCCAGAACCTTCAGCTGATCAATCGCTGCTGGACGGTATACATCGGCAGCAATCATCAACGGACGGGCTTTTTCATTCTTTATCAGCTGATTTGCCAGCTTACCTGCAAATGTCGTTTTACCAGCCCCTTGAAGACCAACCATCATAATTACAGTAGGAATTTTAGGAGACTTATTCAGTTCGGCTGTCTCTGTCCCTAAGGTTGCAGTCAGCTCTTCATCAACTATTTTTACTATCTGCTGAGCTGGAGATAAGCTTTCCAATACTTCCGCTCCAACCGCACGTTCTCTAACCCGCTTTGTAAAGTCTTTAACAACCTGGAGGTTAACATCGGCCTCCAATAATGCCAAGCGGATTTCTCTCATCATTTCTTTTACATCTGCTTCAGATATTTTTCCTTTACGGCGCAGCTTGCTCATCGCTTGCTGTAGACGTTCTGTTAAACTTTCAAATGCCATATTCTCATTCCTCTATTTCTTGAATTTGTTCGATATAATGAATTAATGTCTCATCTTTCGGGTACGTTTCAGTGGAGTAGGTTTTTAGCTTGTCAAGCAGCTCTCCCCTGACAATATAGTCCGAAAACAAGTGGAGTTTCCGTTCATATTCTTCAATAATTTTTTCTGTCCGCTTGATATTGTCATAAACGGCCTGTCTGCTCACTTGATATTCTTCAGCGATTTCGCCAAGAGAAAAATCATCTGCATAATATAATTCCATGTAGTTCATCTGCTTTTCAGTCAGCAATGTGGAGTAAAATTCAAACAGGGCGTTCATACGGTTCGTTTTTTCGATTTCCATGTTTATTCCTCCATCTCAATCCCTTCTAGGTTACCGATTTCATTTCCAATAGTCAAGAGTCTTGGAATGATTTTCAAGGATTTTTTCAAAAGCAGCCAGTAGTTGTTCATAGTACGAGCGGGCATTGGCACAGAAATCAGACATTCGAACCGTTTGAACCACTGAAAACTGCTGACCGTCCTGCTGACAAAGCCCTTCAACGTTCAGCTGAGAAACTTCATTTTTAAACAACTGTTTAAAACTTGTAAGAGTGATTGGAAAAAGCCCCTCTACTTCCTCTTCCTGTAAAACAAATGTCCGAGCAGCCAGCTCCTGACGAACTAAAAAGACATTGGTAAATTCATTATCAATAAAACCGTCCAAGGCAATTTCAACAATAAATACCCCCAGCGATTCTGCCTGCTCAGGCATTATTTTAATCCCTAGCTCTTCTTCTACCTCGCGAAACCCATCTGCAACCTGCTCGGCTGCTAGAAGATGACCTGCAGCAGTGATATCCAGCATTCCGGGAAAATCCTTTTTGGTTCGTGCTCTTTTTTGAAAATAAATAATTAAATCATCAGCTTTTAACTCATAGAACCAACAATGAAAAGTTTCATGCCAAAGCCCTTGCTGATGAATCTGCTCCCGGGTTGCTGTTCCAATATTTTCATATTCAGCATTGAATACTTTTAATACTTCCTTTTCACTCATGCAGCTCTACTTCCTCCAATACTTGTTTCCACTTACTTTCTGGCATTACGTTAATACCGTGCTGTTCAAAATAGGCAACCGCGACACCAACTCCTGCTTTTTTCATTCCAGAAAAACGACCATCATAAATCAGCTGTTTACCACAGGAAGGACTGTTTTCTTTGGTTAAGAGATGAGTGATTTGCTGCTCCTTTAATTTTTTGTACGCTCGTTTTGCACCAGTTTTAAAAGCAGCTGTTACATCTTTGCCACTGATAGTCAGAACACTTGCTTTACCAGTCCAAACATCCCAGCCGTCGCCACCGACTATTTCTGCTGGCTCTCTAGGTATCTCCAAGCCGCCTAGTACTTCCGGACAAATCAAGACAGCTTTTCCAGTCTCAATAAGCGGCTGCAGCTCTGGAATTGTTTTTGCTGTGCCGTCGTAACGACAGCAGCTGCCTCCGAGACAGGCGCTGATTCCAATCATTTTTTTACCCCCAAAACCAATTTTACTATTTATCTGTCATCGCCCTACTATAAATCTAGTCCATTATACCATTTTCTCTATACTGTCTACAAAGTTATTACTAACATAGCCGTTCTCTAAAAAAACTGACAGAAACAGCGACTCATCTGTATAATAATAAATAAGCTATAATACTATCCAAACACTATTAGAAAAGAAAGGGGTAATTAAACTGATTGAAAAAGCCAGGAAACACGATGTGAATGAGGTAGCATTATTATATGATGCACTCAATGATTATCTAGCTGCTCATACTAATTATCCCGGCTGGCAAAAGGCGATTTACCCTACCAGGGAAACAGCAGAACAAGCAGTGGCAGCTAGTAATCTTTTTGTCTTCCGTAAACAAGGCAGAATTATTGGCGCAGTTATTTTGAACCACGAACCAGAAGCTGCCTATTCTCTGGCTGATTGGCAAATCCATTTAGACTACAAGGATATTTTTGTTGTTCGTACTTTCGCTGTCCATCCTGACTTTCTAACTATGGGTATCGGAAAACAGATGATGAGCAGCATTATCAGCTATAGTCGGCAAATGGAGATAAAAGCTCTTCGTTTAGATGTCTATGAAGAAAATATTCCGGCTAAAAATCTTTACAGGGCTTTTGAATTTCAATATATTGCTGCTGTAGATTTGGGTTACAGTGCTTACGGTCTTGATCAGTTTGAACTGTATCAAAAGCTCTTGAGCAATTCTTTTGAATAAATCACGTGTACAATTTTTTCTTCTCCAAAAATAGAAACCTAAGAAGTTGATAGATAAACATCTATTAGTGAAACTGTGCTAAAATAAAGACGCAAGCTGTTACCCAGCAGAAGGCAATTTTCAGCGGTGACTGACGTCACTTTATCCCTAATTATTAAAGGAGCGACTCCATGAAACATGTATTAGTTGTAGATGATGAACCTTCTATTTTAACTTTATTGAAATTTAATCTTGAAAAGGAAGGGTATCAGGTAACCACTACAGATACTGGAACTGAAGCATATGAACTAGCACTAGGCAACTCCTTTGACTTTATCATTTTGGATTTAATGCTTCCCGGAATGGATGGACTTGATATTACTAAAGCACTTAGAAGAGAAAAAGTAGAGACGCCAATCCTGATTTTAACAGCTAAAGATGATCAAGTAGATAAAATTATTGGTTTAGAAATTGGTGCAGATGATTATCTAACGAAGCCTTTCAGCCCCCGTGAAGTTCTCGCCCGCATGAAGGCTATATTTAGAAGGATGAACGTCAGCCCTCGTAATTCTGAGGAGAGAAATGAACTGAAAGCACCTCTGGTTATCGGAGAAATTCAGGTTGATGAGGAAAACTATGAAGTGTTTGTTCAAGGAAAAAAAATCGAACTTACTCCAAAAGAATACGAACTGCTTCTATATTTCATGAAAAGAAAAGACCGTGTTGTCAATCGGGATACCTTACTGGAGCGGATTTGGCAGTATGATTTTTCTGGTCAAAGTAGAATTGTGGATGTCCATATCAGTCATCTGCGTGACAAAATTGAAAAAGACCCGAAACGTCCAGTTTATCTAGTAACCGTCCGCGGTTTTGGCTACCGTTTCCAGGAGCCTAAAAAATGAATAAACGGCAGCGTCTGGAATATTTCCTCACCATTATAAGCATGCTGCTATTATTTTTTGTCAGCCTATTTACTATTAATTCCTTTTTCAGACAAGAGCTGATGAATCAGCAGGAAAGCTACTTGCAAAAGAAAGCAGAATTCCTAACCAATCAGCTTCCAGTCAGCATTTTTAGAGAAAAGGAGCTTGCTGCAAAAGAGCAGAGCTTTTTGAAAGCCTACATAGCTGATAATGAAGAACGAATCAGTTTGTTAGACCCTAGCGGGAAGGTATTTTATGACACAATCGATAAGAATCTGGAGGATTCCCGTTCTAATCGACCAGAAATTAAAGCTGTTTTAAACGGTGCAGCTTTTGGCTCTGATCATCGAACCAGTGCTACACTAAACTCAGAACTGCTTTATCTGGCGATTCCTGTAAAAATAAGAGGGGAATTAATTGGCATTATCCGAATTTCCGAAGAAGCCAGCAAATTTTCCAGTAGTCTAGCGGCATTTCGCAATTTCTTAATCATCATTTTTGGATTGCTCTTTCTTATCATTACAGTCTTTTTACTACTTATGATTCGGCAAAAGAACAAACCTTTACTTACCGTCTTGCCTTTTCTGAAACGGATGCTTCAACAGCCTGAGAAAAATCGTTCAATCATCCAGCAGTCTTCTGAATGGCATGAATTATACGAAACAGCAAATGAGCTAAGCAACCAGATGAGTGAAACATATCGTGCCTACACCTCTACAGAACAGCAGCTGCACAGTCTACTCAACGAGCTGATGATTGGTGTTTTTATTATTGATAAGAATGGGAATCTGGAATTAATTAATCCTGTAATGTGCGGCTTTTTGGACATTTGGACAGTGCCTGCCAAGCGGGAAAGCTATGTAGAAACAATCAATGAACCCATTTTGATTCAGTTGATCAATCAGGCAATTACAGAGGAGCGCAATGTTCAACAGGAAATTACGCTTGCTTCTAAATCAACGGAAACGATTATTGACCTTTCATTACACTATTTTGATAATGACTATAATAACCACCAAATTTTTGGTGTTGCCTATGACCTTTCTCAAGTACGTCGACTGGAAAAAATCCAAACAGATTTCGTCGGTAATGTTTCTCATGAGCTGAAAACACCAGTTACTTCTTTAATTGGTTTTACTGAAACACTCTTGGACGGCGCTAAGGATGATCCGGAAACACTAACTGAGTTTTTAAAAATCATTCAAAAAGATGCCTATCGGCTACAGCGGCTCATCCAAGAAATCATTTTACTTTCTAGAGACTCTAAAAGTAGCTATGGCGAGCAGGGAATTGAACTATACTCCTTCATTAAGGAAATTGTTCATTCTTATCAGCGCCCAATCAAGGAAAAGAAACTGCAGGTATCTATTACTGGAGCAAGAGAACTTACCTTCAATACCATTTATGAGCTTTTTCATCCGATTGTAAAGAATCTGATTGAAAATGCAGTCCAATATTCTACTGTGGATGGGGAACTCAAGATTTCCTTCGGACTGCATTCACAAGAATTAGTGATTTCGGTTCAAGATAACGGCATTGGCATACCTCTGGAAGAACAAACTCGAATTTTTGAGCGTTTTTATCGGGTGGATAAAGCCCGGGCTCGTTATTCCGGAGGCACTGGACTAGGACTCGCCATTGTTCAGGCTTACAGCGAACAGCTTGGCGGAACAATCACTGTAGATAGTCACCCTGGCGTAGGTGCTGCTTTTATCTTGCGCCTGCCGCTTATCTAAAAAACACTGTTGTTTGATTTTAAGGAATCAGGGCATCTGGCCTGTTTTATAAAAATATATGAGCAGTAGGATTGTCGTATACGTCAACAATCCTATTGCTCATTTTTCTTCTAAAATGTACCTGTTTAGCTCATTCCATAAAATAATTGGAAGAACTGCTTCTTTGACTATTGTACTGTTTGTCCTCCACATATACTTCCTATCTATTTTCATTACTAACAACGCTTTATTTAGTAATCATGGTAAGGATTGGCTATATTCTCCTCCGCTTCACTAATTGCTTCTTGTATTTCCAGAAGTATTTGCCCATCAATATCTGTTCTATCTGCAATCGATTCTTTCACTTGATTGAAGCTCTTCACTAATCCTAAACTAAGGATAATCACCAGCAGAATATCCACATCTACATAGCTTTCAGTATTCCACAAGCTACATACTAAATTGTCTAGTTCAGATTTTAACGGTTCCTTTAAAATCTCATAAGTATATCCTTGTCGATCCGTTAATTCTACCAATATTTCAAAAAAATTACCCTTATCTACACGACCATTTTCAAAATTTGAGATTGCTTCACAAAAAAGATGATAAAGTTCTTTTTCCGGCACAGTTACTGGCAATAGCTTGTATTCTTTTAGCTTTAGCATGTAATTTCTCCTTGCTTTATAGAAGCTACAGATTTCAGTTGTATTTGTTTGAGACAATAATACCTCTCCAGACTCTTAGTCTGCCTAATTTTAAATAAACGACAATCCAAAAGCTGCTTCTTTGGAAATAAGTCGGGCAATACTCTCACCTGCAGGATTAGTCTGCAAAATAATTGTGTGTGCCTTCATTCACAACTTTTAATAGAATAATATCTGCGGCGCTGACTCTTTGTTTGAGAAAAAGTTCTGTGAAACTACGCAGCTATTTTTCAAGCAATCGAACCTTCTCTCCTTCAACAAAAACTGCTTGATGATCATTGATTATTCTTAAATCTAATTTTCCAGAATAGTTCTCACTGATAGTGGCAACAGCTTCCTTAAACTGCCAGTGCCCCTGATGAGGCACAACATAAAAATCAACTAATTGTAAACCAGAATAATTCTGTAACTGAGGCGCCTTCTGCTTATCATCCATTGGAGATGAATATTCGATATCTGGTGCTACAATGATTGCTCCAGCTGATTCTCCTATATAGAGCTTGCCACCATTGACTGCTTCTATAATTAACTTGTCGGCACCTGTTCGTTTCATCTCCTGAAGCAGGAAAAAAGTATTTCCACCCGCAATATAGATACAATCATTTCTTTCCAATGTACTCTTAATTGTTTCGTAGGATGCCGTAGAGATATCCAGCTCTTCAATTGCCAACCCAAGCTTTCTTAATTTACGTTTACCTAACCTTACAAAAAAACCCAATTTTTCTACCTTGCTTGCAGTCGGGATATAAGTGATTGTTTGTCCGCTAATCGCCGGCTCAATCTCTTCTACGAAAGGATAAACATTTTGAAACATCGAGACTAACAGCATTTTCTTCATATTTTATCTCCTTTCAATGTTCAATTTTGCACTGACAAGCGTAGTAAAGTCGACTGGTCTGTTTCTAACGATTTCCCCTTATATATCTACATATCTCAGCCACAATCCCAGTTGTATAAAATCTTTGTAAAGTCTTTTTGCTGCAATGCCTGATGGTTAATGAAAAAATTTGCGACACCCATATCTCCCCACATAATTGACCATGAATCTCCAATTTTTTCTGTATCTAGTTGGAACAATAGTGTGTCGTACTCCGTTTTTGCTTCATAGATACGTGGATCCTCCTGAGTAAAAAATGGATAACCACCAATTTTACTGCCAGTAGCTCCCTTATGTAGCGCATTATAAATTTTTTCTTCCAACTCACTGTCGTCGGTGACATCCTTTAACCACTCAAACATCGTCTTACCAAAGATTTTTTTAAATTCATAACTATCTGTATTTAATATTTGAGCATCCAAGCTGCCGCTAATCCTAAACTCTCCATCTACTACCGCATATAGCTCGTTGCCCTCTACCGCTTCCTTCTGAATTTCTTCCTGCTGCTCTTTGGTATAAGAAGTCGTCCTATCGTCCTTAAAGTAAAAAACATGATAACCTGCACGATTTTCCGACTGTTCATAATCTGCCCCAATTAAATCATCTGTATAGTCTACATAAAAAGCTAAGATTCCCTTTTCAGGAAATCCGCTGCAGACAGGCAGCTCTTCAAAATTAATCTGTGTTAATAAAAAGAGCGGCATACCCGTTTCCGTGTTCCGCGGGTAATTTTCTGTGACAGGAAGATAGCCTACTCCTCCTGCCTTACTTGTTTTTAAATCCAATGGTCCTTCATTGGAAAACGTTAATTTAATATACTCTTTTTTTGTTGATTCAAATTTTTTTTGCCAAAACTCCGGCAACAAATCCCTAAGCTCGTTTTCCATTTTTTTCCTCCCGTTTTTTATTTATCATAACACTTAGTTTTCAACAATGTAAAGGCTTTATTGTCAGTATTTTCTGATAATAAGAAAAGCTGAATGTGATTGCTCAGCTCTTAGGAATTTGCTGTCTATCCACGATACAGACTTCCCACATCTGCATCCACTTCCGGCACTTTGGTTACCTTTCCTATAACCGTCTTAGCTCCGTTATCACAAAGCCTTCAAAGACCGCATTATTCGCTCTCTGGTTGATAGCTAGAATACAGAAAAAGCAATATTAGCATGACATGCTAATACTGCTTTTCGTTTACAATTCAGTTAAAACTTTACGATTCGACTGCAAGCAGTACGTTATCTAATTTCAAATTAATGACTTATTGGTTAATTTTACTTGCATTTATTTGGTAATTCATTTTCAAAATAACTAGATACAACTAATTAACACTTTTATGACTTAAGAATACTCTTATTTATTTAGTTTTTTAAAATAGTCTCCATCAAATAAACTAGAAATCTTCGTAAGGAAACTCCTCTAATCCTATTGCTTCAATACTTTCACAATAAAAATTTATATAATTATATCCATCATTCTCTCCATAACCACTGTCATCATGAACATGATATCTTTTGTCTCTTGGCCAATCCATAGGTTCATTCTTCATATCTCTTATTATTAGTCTGTCATAGATGTCAATATTAGTAACCTCTTTTAGCGATAACTCACTTACATTATTAAATTTAAATTTTGATAACATTACTTGAGGCTTTTTTGAAAATTTAGTCTTTACATCTAAAATTAATACTGAGCGTTTTTCATTAAAAATATTTTCCTCAATATTATATTCTATTTTCATAATATCGCTAAAATGAAATGGATTATCTGAACCTATCTCATCTAAAATCACATTACTATTTTCAATATATTCAAACATTTTTTTCCTCCTAATTATTTTATTTATCAAAATAAAAAGTAATACTATTTGTTCCTTGATCAATTCTCCCTGGCCTTAATACATCATTGTCATCTAAGAAATATTTTGTATGAGAAGAAGGATGCTTATAGCCATTTTTCCACTCATATTCATGTATATGGGGATTAGTATGGTGTAAAGAATTTCCATGATCTGAATAATCTATTCTTATACTTTGTTTCCCCTGTTTATCATAAATAATGACGGATTTTTCTACATTTCCACTAGAACCCAATCTATTATATTCCACTCTACTGTTCGGAACACCATCCATAGAAGAATAATTATTTTTATAATACTCTTCTGGTAAGAACGGTTCTGTAGCAAAATCATTTGGTTGCTTGATAGTCTCAGCCCCACTAGCTGTCTCATTTTTCACCGTCTGTCCATGATACGTACTTCCTGTATCTGAAGCTACTCCCGAAACCTTAGTTACTTTTTCCCTTAACCGTCTTAACTCCGTTATATCCTAACATACATCCTTCCAGTATCGCAAAACGAGGCTTTGAGTATAAAAAAGAGTATTAGTCTGTCACACTAATACTTTTTTTCATTTGTAATTTGCTAATGCGGCTATTATTTTATTACGAAAATAGCTTATCTATTGTACAATAAATACAGTTAGCTTTTGTTAGCTATTGGCAACTTGATTAGTGAGCTTCTTTCTTACTAGTCAAGGCTCAGTCACTTGATTACCAGTCTTGTGATTGAGTGCCTTTTTTTTATTTAGTTTTATAAAATTTAACTAGCTTATTTTTAAAAAGTTTTCTAACATTTTTTTTACTGGAGGACTAGCATTTTCTAATAGGTCTTGTGCTTTCATTTTTAAAATATCATTTGAGCTTATTATGCTCTTATATTCTTCTGCATCGAATGACCTCAGTGAATCTAGTGCATACTCAATGACATCATCACTATCATTCATTAAACTTAAAAGAAATCTAAAGCCGTTCATTCCTGCATCTTCATCAATACAGTAAGCTACTCGTATTTTCCATAAGTCACTTTTAGCATCAATATGTTTATACAGTTCTTCCCAATCACTTTGAGTAAAGTTATTCAATAACTCCTGAGCTTGTATATAAGCATAATCATACCAAAAATCTTCTGACGAATTTTCATTGATAAAATCTAGCAAGTAGTTATCCAATTTTTCAAACATTATCTACATTATCCTTTCTGAATCTATTTTATTGGGTCAAATCCTGGAGTTGGTTTTCCTCCAACTGGATATCCTGAAATTATTTCATTACCTTTTTTAATCACATCTATTTCTACCCCATTAATCTTACCTCTATGGAGAGTTAATCCATCCATACTTCTTTGTCCTATAGCGTTGGAGTTACTAATTTTCTGAATGGAATCAATAACATCTGTATCTGACCAATCATCAGGAAAAACCGTGCTCGTTTTTATTTTTGAGATGTTTCCATCTGGAAATTGTTTAGTATATTTTATAACTTTAGTTCCATCTGGATTTACTTTTATAGTTTCCGTAGCAAAATTTGGATTTGCATTTTTGATGTTGGATGAGTGTCCTCCGTTAATTCCATTTGAAGTTCCTTTACGTTGTCCTTTTAAAATTTTAGTCTCCATCTCAGGTGTTAAAGTTGATTTACCTCCACTAGCCTTCTCACCTGACACCGTCTGTCCATGATATGTACTTCCTGCATCCCCATCTACTTCCGGAACCTTAGTTACTTTTCCCTTAACCGTCTTAACTCCGTTATATCCTAACACAAAGCCTTCCAAGACCGCAAAGGAGGCTTTGAGTATTCGCTCTCCGGTTGATAGCTAGAAAACAGAAAAAGCAATATTAGCATGACATGCTAATACTGCTTTTCGTTTACAATTCAGTTAAAACTTTACGATTCGACTGCAAGCAAGTAGTACATTATCTAATTTAAAATTAATGACTTATTGGTTAATTTTACTTACATTTATTGAGTAACTCATTTTCAAAATAACTAGATACAACTAATTAACTTTTTTTATGACTTAAGAATACTCTTATTTATTTAGTTTTTTTAAATAGTCTCCATCCTGATTCATTAAAATAGCTGATTTTATAAAACATGTCAAGTTTTCAAAAAATCTACATGCTAAATCTTCACTTGATCCATAACTACTTATTTCAATGTTCAGAACATAATTAACCTCTAAGCCATATTTCGAATAAATTTCAACTGTTTCTTCACTATAAAATTCTTTATCCATTTTTTGAGGAAGGGAAATCCATATGGTAGATTCATCTACTTGAATAGTGTACTCACCTAATTCATTTTTGTAACCATTCATCTTACCAATCACTGTCTCTACGATTTCATTTGAAGCTTCTTTTAAAAAGATTTGATAAGTTTTACTCATTATTTTCCTCCAATTATTGATTTTAAGCTATCCATATCTTGTACTACTTTTACACCAGTAGCCTCTATTCCCTTTATCTTAGTTTGAGAAATATTAGGTGCATATAAAATAACTTCTTTATTTTCAGGATTTATAAATTGAGCTCTGTCATCAAAGTATTTCATAAAAGTTGATGGCTCTTTCGATCTTTTTCCATCAAATGCATCAATAATAAATTTTTCTGTCTCAACATCAATCTCACCTATACGTCCATTTGGACTGTCAATATTTTTTCTAAATCCAATAACATTCTCTCTTAAAGCATCTGCGACCTCACCTTCTAATTTAAGTGCTGGATCATTTGATCTTAATGCCTTATCAATTTTTTTCATTAGTTTTTCATCTATTTCTAGATTTACTCCCTGTTTACCTCCACTGGCCTTCTCACCTGACACCGTCTGTCCATGATACGTATTTCCTGCATCTACTTCTGGAACCTTAGTTACTTTTCCCTTAACCGTCTTAACTCCGTTATATCCTAACATAAAGCCTTCCAGTACCGCAAACGATGCTTTGAGTATCCGCTCTCCGGTGGATAGCTTCCGCCCAGTAATCAGCTCTTTTCCTGTCCATGCCTCGGTCGCATTAGTGGCAGTTCCTATCATATCCAGGGTATTGGCAATGGCCAACGGCAGTTTCGATTGGAAAAAGAGGAGGGCTCCATTGACAGCAATCGTTACCACAAAGCCCTTGATCTGATCGTGGTGGGAAGAGTAATCGAAGGAGCCTTTCGCAAAGTTTGCGGCCCGGTATTCTTCAAAGG